>JAYUMO010000048.1:0-7056 GCA_043762555.1 Gemmatimonadaceae bacterium
GGCGAACTGACGGTAGGGAGAATTTCGGGAATCGGGAATCGGGAATCGGTCGAGGAAGAAAAACTTTGGCCTCACACCACTCCAAAGTTGTCATGCCATGACCGATTCCCGATTCCCGATTCCCGGATCTTTCCCTACGGCCGTTCGGGCTGCAGCACCACCCCGGCAAGCAGCCGCGCCTCCGTGTACACCTCCCCGTCCTTGATCACGATCACCACGCGGCGCGTATCGGTGATCTGCTCGAGTGGATTTCCCTCCACCGCCACGAGATCCGCGAGCCGTCCGGGCGCGATAGTCCCGAGCTCGCGATCGAGCCCCACGATCTTCGCGAAATTGGATGTCGCCGCCATCAGCGCCTCGCGCGGCGTGAGTCCGCCCTCCACGTAATTCTGTAGCTCGATGTGCAGGCCGAGCCCAAAGGGGATGATCGGCGAGTCGGTGCCGGCCATGACGCGCCCACCGCCGCGCACCACGCGCGTGACGGTCTGCCCGAGGGACGCGACCATCTCCGGTGTCGCGGCGAAGGGGCCGGTTGGCGGCGTGCGCGCCGCGGCCTTGAGCGTCTCGACGTAGTCCGGACCGTAGGCGATCGCGAGGCGCGGGTCGTCGAGGATCTCCGGCGTGCGGTGCGAGACGATCGTGTAGCCGCCTTGCAATGCCATCGTCGGCGTGAGGCTCATCCCCGACGCCGTGAGCAGCTCGACGACGTCGCCGTAGGAGCGCGAGATCCGGCTCATCTTGGGCGAGTAACCGCGGCGACTGGTGCCGCTGATGTGCTCCACGTGGTCGCCGCCGCTCGCCACACTCGGATAGAGCTCGTGCGATGAGACGGGGATCCCATGTGCGTGCGCGAACTGAATGATGTACGCCTGCATGTCGTCCGGCAGTCGGACGTACGTCTTGATCAGGCTGAAGTCGAGCGTCACCGCGCGGTCCAGCTCCTGCTGCAGCTGCGCGCCCGACGTCATCGCGTTGTTGAAGCCGTAGTAGATCCGTTCGCCGTCGAAGATGCGCCCGGTGGAGAGCGCGCGCGGCCCCACGCGCACGCCGGATTCCACCGCCTCGCGGCGTTCGCGCATCTGGAAGGGTTCCGACGCCGGATCGCGGACGGTCGTGACGCCGTAACTCAGCCAGGTGCGGCCGAGCCCCTCGCCGACGCCGAAGCCCTCGTGCGCGTGCGCGTCGACCAGGCCGGGGATCACGGTGTAGCCGCTCGCATCCACCACGCTGTCTCGGTGCCACCGTGCATCGTGCGGTACGACGCGCGCGATCCGGTGTCCCTCGATCACCACGTCTACGTTCTGCTGTACTTTCTCCGATACGCCGTCCCAGAGCCGCCCCGCGTGCACGATGATCCGGCGCGACGGGTGGCGCTGCGTCCATGTGAGCGGAACGTCCACCTTGGTCACGTGGCCATCCGCGACGCTCACGAGACACAGCCCATCTGTCGCCTGGTAGAGGATCGTGCCTCCGTCGCCGCTCCACCCCGGGGTGTTGGCGAGCTCCGAGGAGAGCCGCAGCAGCGGGCCGTTGGGCTCGCCGGTGGGGGTGACCGGCATGCTGACGAGCAGCCCGTCCTGGATGAACGCGATGCGGCGGCCGTCGGGGGACCAGACGGGGCCGTCCGCGCCGCGCGTGGTGAGCCCGCGCCCGCCGGGGGGGACGAGCCAGCGCTCGTTGCCGCCGTCGCGATCGAAGAAGAGGATATCGTTACGCCCTTCGCGGTAGCGCGCCGAGTATGGCTTGAGCGCGGCGACAGCGAGCACGCTGGCGTCGACGTTGAAGGTGACCTTGGACGGCTGGAAGAGTTTCGATTTTATCTTTCGGATCTCACCCGTGCTCACGGTGATGCCACGGATCTCGGTGGCGAGTCCGCGCTGGACCTGGTAGACGATCTCGCGTCCGTCCGGTGTCCACGCCGGGAGCGCGGCGCCACCCTCATGCGTCGTGAGCGCGCGCTCGGCGCCGGTCGTCATGTCGCGCAGCCAGAGTTCCATGGTGCCGCTCTTGTCGCTCACATATGCGACGGACCTGCCGTCGGGGGACCACGCAGGGTCGAACTCGACGAAGGGATCGTGCGTGAGCTGCGTGAGCGCGCCGCCCTTGAGCTGCCAGAGATCGCCGAGCGCGCCGAAGACGATCGTCGTCGCGTCGGGGGAGAGCGCGGGGCCGACGATGCCGTAGACCTTCGCCGGCTTCGCCCCTTCGAAGTCGCGCGCACGTCGCGTGTACGCCGTTCGCGTGAACGTGACACGCGCGTCGAAGGGGATGGACGGGTGCATCTCGCCCTCGGCACTGACCACCCGCAACTGACCGTCTCCGGTGTAGAGGAGATCGCCGTTCGGCAGCCAGGCTGCGCGGAAGGGGAACGCGTCACCGTCGGCGGGCGTGAGCGCTCTCGGCTCCGCGGTTCGCGCGGCGATCAGGAGGCGCGCTGCACCACCGCCGATGTCGGTGAACGCGATCTGCGTGCCGTCGGGGCTCCACGCGGGGGCGTTCGGTGAATTGGGGCCCGTGGTCCAGAGCGACGTAGTGCCGTCGGCGGCGCGCACCCAGATCCCATGCCCCGGCGCGCGCGTGGAGGTGTACGCGATCTCGCCGGTGAAACGCTCCACCGCCGGCGCGGCGTCCTCGCCGGGATCCTCGGTGAGACGCGTGAGCGCGCCGGTCGCGAGATCCACCGACCAGATGTCGTAGTTGCCGGAACGGTCGGAGCTGAACACGATGCCGAGTCCCTCGGCCACGTAGTCGGGTTCGCGATCATCGAACGGGCCGAAGGTGTGCTGGCGCACGTCGCTGCCGTCCTTCGACATGCTCCAGATGTGCCAGGTGCCATCGCGGTATGACTGGAACGCGATGCGAGAACCGTCGGGGCTCCAGACCGGCTGGCGGGATTCATCGAGCGGGGCGGTGAGGGCGGTGGCGGTGCCGCCCGAGCGCGGAACGAGCCAGATACGGCCCAATAGGTCGAAGGCGATCGTCCGGCCGTCCGGGGACAGAGCGGCGGCGATGTTGGTGCCTTCGTGGAGGCGAATGTCGACGGTCGTGACTTGGCCGTGCGCGGCGATGGCGGCGGCGCAGAGGGCGGAGAGGCTGAGGGGGAGGCGCATACGCCAATTTGCCGCCGAACGGCGCGGTTGGGAATGAGCAGGGCCGCTCGGGTGAGATTCCCGATTCCCGGATCTCGATCGGCGTCACCTCAGCCTTTGCTCGTCGTTCGATTGGCGCCCCGCTCCGTTCCGGAGTAGCGTTAACCAATGCCCGACGCCCTTGAGCGCCTCTCGATCGCACTCGCGGGACGCTACCGCATCGAGCGCGAGATCGGCCGCGGCGGAATGGCGACCGTGTATCTCGCCGAAGACCTCAAGCACCACCGCCATGTGGCGTTGAAGGTCCTCGCCGCGGACTTTGCCGCCGAGCTCGGGAGCGAGCGCTTCCTGCGCGAGATCGACATCGCCAGCCAGCTCGATCACCCGCACATCCTCCCGCTCTACGATTCCGGCGAGGCGGCCGGCTGCCTCTTTTACGTGATGCCGTACGTGGAGGGGGGCACGCTGCGCGACCGGCTGCGCAAGGAGCGGCAGTTGCCGGTGGAGGATGCGCTGAAGATCGCGCGCGAAGTGGCGGACGCCCTCTCGTACGCGCACGCGCACGGCGTGGTGCATCGCGACGTGAAGCCGGAGAACATCCTGCTCGCCGGCGAGCACGCGCGGGTGATGGATTTCGGGATCGCGCGCGCGATCTCGGCCGCGGCCGGCGACCGGCTCACTCGCACCGGACTCTCCCTGGGCACCGCGGCCTACATGAGTCCGGAGCAGGCCGCGGGGGAGCGGGAGCTGGACGGGCGGAGCGACCTGTACAGCCTCGGCTGCGTGTTGTTCGAAATGCTCGCCGGCGAGCTGCCCTTCACCGGATCGGCCGACAGCATCGTGCGGCAACACCTCACGGCGGACCCGCCGTCGATCACCGCGCGCCGGCCGGCGGTGCCGCCGCAGGTGGCCGCGGCGATCATGCGATCGCTCGCCAAGACGCCGGCGGACCGATTCAATCCGGTCGCGCAATTCGCCGACGCGCTTCGTCCGGTGGACGCACGGCTCACCGGCGCGGGGCCGGCGCAACGGCGCTCGCCGCTCGCGACGTCGCCGCTCCTCGCGAGCGGCGCTTTCGTGCTGGTGTCGGCACTCGTGTTGGCCGTCGTGTATCTGCTGGTGTTGCAGGTCGGCCTTCCAATGTGGGTCTTCGCCGGCGCGATCGCGCTGCTCGTGATCGGCTTGCCGATCATCGGCGCGACCGCGATCGCCGAGCGGCGGCGCGATGGGGATGCGTCGCACCGATTGTTCAATTGGCGCATGGCCCTCTGGGGGGGCGGTGCCGCGTTCGGCGCGCTCGGACTCGTCACCGTCGGCTACGTCGCGACGAGAGCGCTCGGCATCGGGCCCGCCGCGTCGCTCATCTCGAGGGGCACCATCGCGAATCGCGCGCGCATCATTCTCGCCGATTTCGAGAATCGCACCAACGATTCGACGCAGGGGGTGACGGTCACCGAGCTGATGCGTGTCGGACTATCGCGCTCGCAGGCCGTGTCCATCGTGGATCCCGAGCAAGTGGGGCGGATCCTCGAGCTGATGCGGCGCGATCCGAAGAAGGGACTGCCCGCGCCGGTGGCGCTCGAGGCGGCGTCCCGCGATGGGATCAAGGCCGTGATCACCGGCGAGGTGGTGCCCGTGGGGAAGGGCCTCACCCTCACCGCCCGGCTCGTCGCCCCCACCGGCGACGTCCTCGTCGCGGAAACGGAGAGTGTGGCGAACGCCGATGCGCTGGTGCAGGGGGTGGACCGCCTGTCGGCCCGGCTGCGCGAGCGGTTCGGAGAATCGCTGCGCAGCATCCGGGCGGGCGAACCGCTCGACCGCGTGACCACCGGATCCCTGAAGGCGCTCCGCGTCTTCGCGCTCGGCCTGCAGGCGCTGAATCAGGGCGACGCCACGCGGTCGATGCAGCTGATGGATGAGGCGATCGCCGCGGATCCCACCTTCGCGATGGCGTACCGCAAGTTGGCGGTGATCCTCCGGAACGCGGGCGAGCAGCGTGCGCGCTCGATCTGGGCGGCGAAGAAGGCCTACGAGAATCGCGATCATCTCACCGATCGCGAACGCTATCTCGTCATCGCGGCGTACCACATGATCGTCACTGGCGACCGCGACCAGCAGATCGCGAACTACCGCAACGTGCTGGACCGCTATCCGGACGACACCTACGCGCTCACGAACCTGGGCGTGATCTACAGCGAGCTCGGCAATTGGCAGCGGTCCGCGGAATATTCGCGCCGGGCGTTAGAGGTGGATTCGTCCGCGCCGAACAGCTACGAGAATCTCGTGGAGGAGCTCGCACGACAGAAGAAGTTCGATTCCGCGGATCTCGTCGCGCGACACTTCGCGGTGCGCTTTCCGACCAATCCGGAGGTCAAGCTTTCCTTCCTCATCAACGAGGCGATGCGGCAGAACTACGACAGCGCGGCGACGTTGGTGGAGGGGCTGCTCGGCGATCAACGCGGCACGGTCTACTGGGAGGCGATCGCGTACGAATGGTGGGGGCATCTCGATGCGTTGCGCGGGCAGATGGGCGCCGCCCGCGGGCGCTGGAAGGAGGCGTTTCGCCACACCGAGGCGCGTGGACTCGAGGGAACGTATCTGGCGCGTACGGCGCGTCGCGCACTCGCGGAGCGACTCCTGCTCGATGATCCGAAACTGGGCCGTGACCTGTTGGACGACGCGCTCAGGCGATTCCCGCTGGCGACGCTCGCTCCGCTGGATCGGCCCTACGGTCACCTGGCGATGGCCTATGCCGCTTCGGGTGAGCCCGGTCGCGCGAAGATTCTGCTCGCGGAATTCGAGCGCACGCCCGAGGCGGATCACAGCGAGGACGCCGAATTGTGGGGGCATGGTGCGCGAGGGGTGGTCGCGCTCGCCGAATCGCGCCCGAACGACGCCATCGCCGAGTTCCGGAAATTCGGTGACGGCAATGCGTGCGCGACGTGCGCCGCGCCGTGGCTCGCGCTCGCGTACGACAAGGCCGGCCTTACCGACTCCGTTCGCGTCCTGTACGAGCGCTTCGTCGACCTGCCCTCGGCGGACGTGTGGTACGACGACAGTCACATGGCCCAGGCCTACCAGCGGCTGGGCGCGATCTACGAGGATCGTCACGACCGCGCGAAGGCGATCGAGTACTACGAGCGGCTGATCAAGATGCTGCGGGGCGCCGATCCGGAGCTGCAGCCGCGGGTGCGGAACGCGAAGCAAGCGATCGCGCGGCTCACGGCGGAACCGCAGCCGCCGGCGCGCTAGGCTCATCTCCGATCGACCGCTCGACGTACGCGTTGCCGGCCACCTGAAATTCCAGATCGACGGGCGTTGACGCATCACGACCGCGTTTGCCACGGGAGCCCGCATGGGTCTATGGACCTGGAGGCTGGCCGACTATCTGATCCATCGCTGGGTCAGCACCGTCCTCGGCGTCGTGGTGCTCGCGTGGTTCGTGAGTGGCATCGTGATGATCTACTACCCGTGGCCGGCGCCGACGCCGAGCGAGCAGCTCGCGCGGCTGCGACCGTTCGCGTTGCCCCCGAGGGTCGTCGGCTTCGATTCCGCCCTCTCGGTCGCGGCGGGGAAAGGAAGTATCGTCGGCGCGCGCCTCATGGAGTGGAACGGACGCGTGGTCTATTCGCTCCGGCGCCAACTCGGCGCGCGCGATCAACCCGCAACGCTCGTGGATGCGCGAAGCGCCGAGATATTGTCGCCGATCCCGCCGGTCGCGGCGGTGGGTATCGCGCGCGGCGTGGTCGGGCCGGGGGCGAAGGTGATCGGGACAGAGCTTCTGCTATCCGGCGATCTGTACCTTCTCTCGAACGAATACCAAGCGGGCTTCCCCGCCTACTGCGTGCGCTTCGACGACGCGCACCACAGCGCGGTGTACGTGAGCCGGGACGCCGGATACGTCATCGGCGTCGTCACCGATCTCACGCGATGGACGACCTGGCTCGGCACCGTGCCGCACTGGCTG
>JAYUMO010000049.1:0-2163 GCA_043762555.1 Gemmatimonadaceae bacterium
GAGCCCTCCGCGACCGGTGCTCTCAGCTGTTCCTCGCCGGCCAATCGCTCGGCGGCGCGCTCGCGGCGCTCCTGGTCAGTGAGTCGCCGGAACTTCACGTACGCGCGCTCGCCCTGCTCGTGCCGTACCTCGAGATGCCGCCCGCCGTGCGCGCGATCGCGCCGCTGAGCCCGCTGCTCCAAGCCGCGATCCCCTACGTGACGACGCACGACGAGCGATCGATCCACGACGCCGAGGCCCGGGCCCGGTCGCTCAGCTTCAACGCGACCACCCCGCACCTCGCCGGCGAACTCCTGGCGCTCTCGGGCCGCGCCCGGGCAGTACTCCCGTCCATTGCCGTGCCGACGCTCTACCTCCAGGCGCGCTCGGACAATCGCATCGCGCCCGCGGTGGCCGAGCGCGCGTTCGCGGCGCTCGGCGCGGCGGAAAAACAGCTGGTGTGGCTTGACGGATGCGGGCATGTCATCGCCGCCGACAGCTCGCGCGATCGCGTGGCGGAGCTGGTGACGGCGTGGTTCGACGCGCGCTAGCTGATGCGCACCGTCCGCATCGTTTCCCTTTCGCCGAAGCGGCTGCCCAGGGCGCCGAGGAATTTCTCGAGGCTCCCGTCTACCCCGAAGACGAATCGGAGGAGGAAGCGGAAGAGCGGATTGTCCACCGCGCCCTCTTCGGTGATGGTGAGCATCGTGCCGCTCGCGTCGGGCAGGATCTGGTAGATCCACCGGCCCGTGAATCCGGCGTCGGTACTCACGAGCGTACTCACCAGGCGCGTGGGGCGCACGGCGACGGTGAATTCGAAATCGAGCGCGGCGGATCCGGCCCGCTCGCGCCACACCAGATGACCGTTCCGCTCCGGGAGGAGCTCGACGGCCTTCACATCGTGGCGCCAGCTCGGGTACTCGGCGACCTGGGTCAGCACGCGGTAGATGGAATCGGGCGGCTGACGATAGTGGGCGCGCACCGTGGCCACATGCTCGCGTGGCAGGCGCGTGCCCACTAGGTAGGCGATGGCGACGAGCGCGACCAGCGCGCCCAGGGTGATCAGGATCCACTTTTTCATGGACGAGGTCCCCCCGCGGCGCGTGGTCGTGGGATCAGGGCCGTTTCATCCAGTCGTTGGTGATCTCCTTCACCTTGTCCTGCACTTCCTTCCCGACCTCCTTCGCCTCGCCGACGATCATCCGGCCGGCTTCGAGGGCGCCCTGACCCATCTCCGCGGCGCCGAACCGCATCCGGTCGACCTGCGGTGCGAGGACGGCCGCGATCTTCTTCTTCTTGGGCGCCGCCCTCTTCTTCTTTGCGGCGGCTTTGCGCTTCGGCGCCGCGCGGCGCTTCGCGGACTTCTTCGCCGCCTTCCGCTTCGCCGGCTTGCGCCCCTTCCTTCCCTTCGAGCTCGCCTTCGCGCGAGACTTCTTTTTCTTCTTCGCTGCCATGAGAGTGCTCCCGATGGATTGATGGTCCCGGACGCAGCCACCAGCGTGGCCGTCGCGCCATTCTAGTATGCAGCGCTCGCACGCACGACGCCAGCGCTCTTGCCCGGTGCGCGCGGGAAATTCCTCTGTATATTCCCGCCTCTACCCCCACTACCGTGAGGCCCCCTTGCGCCCCCTTCTCATTTTTGCCGCACTCTTCGGCGTCGCCGCCGCGGACGCCCCCGCCGGATACGTCGCCATGCCGGACAAGGCGGGCGCCGACATGAGCAAGGCCGTCTACACCGCGTCCGGAAGCAACTGGGAAGTGAAGACCGGTCCGGCGCACATCCTCTACGCCGCCAAGGACACCGCGAGCGGAGTGTTCGCCGCCAATGCCACGATCGAACAGCTGGAGAAACCGACCCACCCCGAGGCGTATGGTATCTTCATTGGCGGCAAGAGCTTGGCCGATACCACCCAAGAGACCTACACCTACTTCGTGGTGCGCGGCGCCGGTGAGTACTTGGTGAAAGTCCGCAACGGGATGAAGACGACGACGATCACCGACTGGAAGGCGAGCCCGGATCTCCCGAAAGAGGATGCGTCGGGCAAGGTGACCTTCAAGATGACGGTGCACGTCGCGCCCAACGCCATCCACTTCATGGTGGGCGGCAAGCTGATCGCCGAGGTGCCGAAGGCGATGAACCCGACCGACGGCATCGCGGGGCTGCGGATCAATCACAATCTGCAC
>JAYUMO010000050.1:0-3489 GCA_043762555.1 Gemmatimonadaceae bacterium
CCCCTCTTCCACCAATCGGTCGAGATGGAAGCCGGCGAGGGTATGCGACACGCTGACCGCGCGCGCGGCCTCCTCGCGGCCCACATCCCGGTGTCGGTCCACGACATAGAAGTAGAGGGACCGGCGGACGGGCTCGTCCAGCGCGGCCAGTCCCGCGATCTGCTGCTCGAGGTCCGGCTGTCTCATGCCCTCAATGTAAAACAATCCGCCGTTGTTTTAAATCCTTGACACGTCGAAGCACTCGGTACTATAATAGTCCATACTAGTTTTAGAATCCCCTCCCCGTGGAGCGGTCACCATGCCAGCCCTCATCTCTGCCCTCGCCTTCAGCCTCGCCACGCTCACCGCGCCGTCCACCCACCCGGCGGCGATCAAGCCATCCATCGACCGATGCGAGTTCCGCCAGACCATGCGCAAGCTTTGGGAGGACCACGTCACCTGGACTCGCCTCTACATAGTGAGCGCCGCGGCCGGCCTTCCCGATGCGGCGCCCACCGCCCAGCGCCTGCTCCAGAACCAGGTGGACATCGGCAACGCGATCAAGCCCTTCTACGGCGACGCCGCCGGCGAACAGCTCACCGCGCTCCTCCGACAGCACATTCTCACTGCGGCCGACCTCGTGACCGCGGCGAAGGCCGGCAACACCGCCGGCGTGGAGGCCGCCTCCGCGAAATGGTATGCCAACGCGAACGAGATTGCCGACTTCCTGAGTGGCGCCAACCCCAAGCACTGGTCCCGCGATCCACTTCGCGCCGAGATGAAGCATCACCTCGATTTGACGCTCCAGGAGGCACAGGCCCGCCTTGGGAGCAACTGGGCGGCCGATATCGCCGCTTACGACGCGATCCACCAACAGATCCTGGCGATGGCCGACATGCTCTCGAGCGGCATCATCAGCCAGTTCCCGCAGCAGTTCAAGTAAGGCACCGCGGCACCGCGGCAGCGCGATGCGTTGTGCCAGTGCCAACCCAACGACGACGGCGCGATGACGACCCGGCACTATCGGTTCCTGATCGTGGGCGGCGGCATGGCCGCCGACGCGGCGGCGCGCGGGGTCCGCGAGTTGGATGCCAGCGGGTCCATCGGCCTCATCGGCGCCGAAACGGATCCGCCCTACGCTCGGCCCCCGCTCACCAAAGCCCTCTGGAAGGGAGAGCCGCTCGAAAGCGTGTGGCGGAAGACCGCTGAGATCGGCGTAGATCTGCACCTCGGGCGTCGCGCCACGAGCTTGGATCTGGGCCGGCGGTTGGTGACCGACGACGGCGGCATCCAGTACCGCTTCGACAAGTTGCTCTTCGCCACCGGCGGCACCCCTCGTCGACTGCCGTTCGGGGGAGGCGAGGTGATCTACTTCCGCATGCTCGAGGACTACCGCGGAGTCCGCGCGCTCGCCGAGGCAGGGAAGTCGTTCGGCGTGATTGGAGGCGGTTTCATCGGCTCGGAAATCGCCGCGGCGCTCACCATGCAGGGCTGCCGGGTCACCATGCTCTTCCCTGAAACGGGAGTCGGCGCGCGCTTGTTTCCAGCAGACCTGGCGGGCCACTTGGTAGCGTACTTCGGCGAGAAGGGCGTGGATATCCGTCCCGGACAGAGCGTCACGAACATCCGCCGGAGCGGCTCACGATTCGTGATCGAGACGAAGAGCGGCTTCCAGGCGGTCGTCGACGCAGTGATCGCCGGCATCGGAATCGTGCCGAACACGGATCTCGCCGCGGCGGCCGGCCTCGAAGTCGCGGACGGTATCGTGGTCGACGCACACCTGACGTCGAGTCATCCAAACGTTTTCGCCGCCGGTGACGTAGCGCGCTTCACCAATTCGGCGCTTGGCACGTGCGTCCGCGTCGAGCACGAGGACAACGCGCTCACCATGGGGCGCGCGGCCGGACGTGCGATGGCCGGCGACGATTCTCCCTATACCCATCTGCCGTTCTTTTACTCGGACCTGTTCGAGCTGGGTTACGAAGCCGTTGGCGAACTGGACCCGCGCGCGGAGACCGTGGCCGTCTGGAAGGAGCCGTTCCGCGAAGGCGTGATCTACTACCTGTCCTCCGGCCGAGTGCGCGGCGTCTTGCTCTGGAACAGCTGGGGCCAGGTGGACGCTGCGCGCGTGCTGATTGCCAGGGCCGGCCCGATCGATGCTGGAGAGCTGACCGACATCCCTTCCGCCCTCTAACCGGAGCACAGTCATGCGCCTCATAGCACTTCGTCTCGCGTCAGCCATCCGCGCGATCACTGCCATTCTCCTGCTCGGAATGGTCGCGACCTTTGCGGGCTGTCGCGAGAAGGGAAGCACGAAAGTGGAACTGGCCGCGACGGCCGGCGGCCCGGCGACCGACGACACATCCGCGGCGACGCTCACCGATGGGCAGCGAATCTTCCGCTTCGATACGTTCGGCGATGAGCAGTTCTGGACCGACACGCTCCACCTGAACGAGGTCGTCGAGAAGGCGGTCGATCCGACCACGGCACTCGCCGTCGGCCTCAAGGTGGACGCGGACGTGCTACCTCCCGGAATTCTCGCGAAGGTCGACCTCAAGAACCCCGCCACGACCGTCGCACTTCTCAAGATGAACGCGGTGGTGGGCGTTCAGGCGACGATTGACGCGAACAACCACATCTCGCGACTCGGCATCACGTGCGCGCTCTGTCACTCCTCGGTCGACAACTCGGTGGCTCCCGGTATCGGCCACCGCAGGGACGGCTGGCCGAATCGCGATCTCAACGTCGGCGCGATCGTCGCGCTCTCACGCGCGTTGACTCCGGCGCAGAAGGCGGTGTATGGCTCGTGGGGCGCCGGAAAATACGACCCCCGGTACAACCTCGATGGGCAAAACACGCCACTGGTGCTGCCGCCCGCGTACGGACTCGTCTCGGTCCGGAATGAAACGTACACGGCGGAAGGCCCAATCTCCTACTGGAACGCGTACGTCGCGGTCACACAAATGCACGGTCACGGTAATTTCACCGACCCCCGACTTGGCCTCAACATCGTGCAGAATCCCGATCTCGTGGGACCGAAGCTCGCGGCGCTGCGCTCGTATCAACACAGCCTGGTCGCGCCGGCCGCGGCGGCCGGCAGCTTCGACCCCTCCGGCGCGCAACGCGGCAAAGTGCTGTTCACCAAGTCGTGCACCGGGTGCCACGTGGGGGTGAATGGAACCGACAACAATGACGGCACGCTTCACGCAGCAGCGGAGACGGGGATGAGTGGGGCGTACGCATCCCGCACGGCGAACAAGGCATACCGGACAACACCGCTCCGCGCGCTCTGGCAGCACCCCCCATATTTTCACGACGGTAGCGCCGCTACCCTCACGGACGTCGTGACACACTACAACGCGGTGCGGAAGCTCGGCTTGACCGATTCGCAGCAGCGCGATCTCGTGGAATATTTGAAGTCATTCTAGTACTCCTCCGAGCTGTTCACCGCATTTTGCTCGAGCGGGGGCGCACGGCGGGTTGCGACGCGCAATCGACAGTGGCCAAGCC
>JAYUMO010000051.1:0-13348 GCA_043762555.1 Gemmatimonadaceae bacterium
ATGGACCAGGTGCTCGTGAAGGCGTTCATGAGCCTCGTCGGCCACTATCCGGTGGGCACGCTGGTCGTGCTCGATACGTTCGAGCTCGCGCTCGTGCACGCGGTGAATCCGATGCCGGACGCGATCTCCCGCCCGCTCGCGCGGATCATCAGCGACGAGCGCGGCAACTTGCTCTTCCCCGGGCACGTCGTGGACCTGAACGCGGCCGATGCGAACAGCGGCAACTTCGCGCGGACGATCATCAAGGTGGCCGACCCGGAGCGGTATGGCATCAGGGTCAGCGACTACTTCGTCTGACCCCTTCGCCGCCCGCTTCGCGGCGCTCCAGGCGCGCGGGCGGCGCGCGCTCGTGGTCTACTGCACCGCCGGCTACCCGGACGCCGATCGCTCGCTCGCGCTCCTGCAGGGCGCCGAAGCGGCGGGGGCGGACGTCATTGAGGTCGGGGTCCCGTTCTCCGATCCGATGGCCGACGGCCCGATCATCCAAGCGAGCTCCCAGCGCGCGCTCGAGCTCGGGATGACGTTCGACAAGGCCCTCTCGCTCATCACGCGCGCCAAGCTCGCGGCGCCCGTGGTGCTCTTCACCTATCTCAATCCGCTGCTCGCCGCGGGGGACGACGCGCTCAGGCGCGCCGCCGAGGCCGGCGCGCACGGCGTCCTCGTCACCGATCTCCCGGTGGGCGCCGATCCGGAGCGCGAAGCGCGCATCGCCGCGAGCCCGTTGGCGTTCATCCGGCTCGTCGCGCCGACGACGCCCGCGGCGCGGATGGCGCACATCGCGCGGCACGCCGGGGGATTCGTGTACGTCATCAGCCGGCTCGGCGTGACCGGCGTGCGCGAGGGGATCGCGGCCGATCTCCCCGACACGATCGCGCGATTGCGCGGGGTGACCCGGCTGCCGGTGTGCGTTGGCTTCGGCATCTCGACGCCCGAGCACGCGGCCGCCGCGGGCCGGCTGGCGGATGGCGTGGTCGTCGGGAGCGCGGTGGTACGCGCCGCCGGCGAACCGCACGGCGTGGACGCGGCTCTCCGCCTCGTGCGCACCCTGCGCGCGGGACTGGACGCCGGATAGCGGGTCAGTCGGTGCGGCGCAGCGACCGCTCCAGCTTTTCGCTGGGCCGCGCGTTCACCGTCTTCACCTTGTCCACCAGCACGAGCCCCGGCGGACCGCCGCGCGGTTTGCGCACGTGCTTCCGCCGCGTCCAGTCCACCGGCGCCACCGTCGAGCCGCGCGCTCTGCTGTGCCAGGCGGCGATCGCGGCGGCCTCCGCGAGATCGCGCGCGGGGGGCGGCTCGTCGCGGGACCAGCGCAGCACGACGTGCGCGCCGGCCACGTCGCGCGCGTGCAGCCACACATCGTCGGGCGCGGACTCGCGAAAGGTGAGCGCGTCGTTCGACGCGGCGCCGCGCCCCACCCAGATGTCGAGCCCGCCGCTCGACCGATACTCACGAAAGGGACGCGCGACCCGGGGCGCGCCGGCGCGCGCCCGCGGCGTCGCGCGCGGACGCGGCGGCGACATCGCCGAGGCACGCATTGCGGCGATGCGTGCCGGCAACATGCTCAACGCGCGCTCCATCGCGCTCGCCTCCGCGTGCAGGCGGTCGGCGGCGCGCGAGGCGCGCTCGCCGGGACGGGGCGCGATCTCCACCTCGCCGTCGGCGAGCGCGATCCGCGCCGGTGCGGGCGCGTGGCCGAGTGCGGCCAGGGCGTGCGCGGCCGCGCGGCGGCGCGGCGCGTCGGCGGCACCGCGCAGCTCGCGCTCCATCCGCGCGATCGCACGGGCGCGCCTGTCGTCGGGAGGGACCGCGGCCGGCGTCTCGTCCCGATCGTCGATCGCCGACCCGCCCATCGGCGACCAGAGGGGACCCACCGGCGGCGGCGGCGTCTCTGGCAGCCGGCACAGATCCCGGTAGCGGTCCACGGCCAGCGCCGGCTCGGCGCTCAGCCACGCGATCACCGCGGCGCTCATCCATCGCCCCTTGAGCAGCGCCGCGCGATCCGGCGCGCCGATCGCGCGCGCGAGTTCCCCGTCGCCGAGCACCGGCCGGGGCGCGCCGGGCGCGGGGAGGCGGGCGCCCATCCGGGACTCACCCGCCTCGCCGCGGAGCCGGGCGCCGTACGCCGTCGGCAGGAAGCTCACTTCCACGCTCGCGCGGCGCGCCGGCGAACCGCGGAATTTCCCGACCCGCTCGAGCAAGATGACGAGGTGCCGGTCGTCCTCGGGCGCCGACACCGAAGCGACGCGCCAGCCCGCGAGGTGGAGCGAGTCGGGCGGGACCCGATCGGTCTCCGCGGCGCCCCCCGGCGTCGCCAGGATGAACCGGATCGAGGGGGCGCCGTCGACCGCCATCACGACGGCGCGTTCGTCGCGATCGAAGGCGAGCGCCGCCACGCGGCGCCCGCGCCAACGCCCATCGAGCGCCCGCGCGAGGTAGTGCACCGTCAGGCTGTCCATGCGCGCCCATCGTTTGACACGCGCGCACAATGCCGGTACGTTCCGCCGCTGTCAACGGATGCGTGACATCGCGTACATCGCGCTCGGGTCCAACCTCGGCGACCGGGCCGCCCACCTCGCCGCGGCCCGGACCGCCCTCGAGGCGCTTCCGCAGAGCCGTGTCATCGGCGCATCTTCCATTGAGGAGACCGCGCCGCTGGGCGCGGTGCCCCAAGGCCCCTACCTCAACCAGATGGTCGCCGTGGAGACGTCGCTCTCGCCGCGCGCGTTGTTGGACGCGCTCCTGCACATCGAGCGTGCCGCGGGACGCGGGCGCACGGAGCGATGGGGACCGCGCACGCTCGATCTCGACATCGTGCGCTTCGCGGTGCAGACGGTTCACGAGCCGGCGCTCGACGTGCCGCACCCGGAGCTGGCCAACCGCCCCTTCTGGCGGCGCGAGCTCGCCGAGCTCGGAGGGGCCGAGTGAAAGGGCGCGGCGCGAAGCGTCGCCCCGCCGTGCGCGCCGAGGAGTCGCGCGCGCCCGCGCGCGCCATCACGGTGCGCGACTACCTCGCGCGGAAGGGCTCGCGCGAGAAGCTCGTGCTCGTCACCGCGTACGACGCGCTCTTCGCGCGGCTCGTGGATGAGAGCGGCGTGGACGGCGTGCTCGTCGGCGACTCGGTGGGGAATGTCGTGGCCGGTCTCTCGTCGACGCTCCCGGTCACGCTCGACCAGATGATCTATCACGCCCGCGCGGCGCGGCGCGGCGTGACGCGCGCGCTGCTGATCGTCGACATGCCATTCCTCACGTATCAGGTGACGCCGGAGGACGCGCTCCGGAATTGCGGTCGCGTGATGCAGGAGACCGACGCGCAAGCGGTGAAGCTCGAAGGCGGCGGCGACGCGATCGCCCGCGCCGTCAAGCTGGTGACCGGGGCCGGCGTCCCGGTGATGGGCCACCTCGGCTTTACGCCACAATCGGTGCACGCCCTCGGCGGCTTCCGCGTGCAGGGGCGGGAGAAGGCTGCGGCGACGCGGCTCGTGGAGGACGCCCGGCGGCTCGAAGAGGCGGGCGTGTTCTCGATCGTTCTCGAACTGCTGCCGGCCGACGTCGCGGCCGCGGTGACGGATGCCGTGACGGTGCCGACGATCGGTATCGGGGCGGGGGCGCGCTGCGATGGACAGGTGCTCGTGCTGCCCGATCTCTTGGGGCTCAACGACCGCTTCACGCCGACGTTCCTGAAGCGCTACGCGGCGATGGCGGACGACGTTCGGTCCGCCGTCGGACGCTTCCGGGATGAGGTGCGCACGGGGCGGTATCCCGATGCCGGCCACAGCTTCTAGCGCCGCGCGTATGGTCACGAGCGTGGCCGAGCTCCGCGAGGCGCTCGCGGAGCCGCATCGCCGCGGCGTCCCGGTGGCGTTCGTGCCGACGATGGGCTTCCTCCACGAAGGACACCTACGCCTGGTGGATGTCGCGCGCCGCCGCGCGGCGTTCGTCGTGCTCTCGATCTTCGTGAATCCGCTGCAGTTCGGGCCCCACGACGATTTCGCGCGCTACCCGCGCGACGTCGAGGGCGATGTGCGCAAGGCGGATGCGCGCGGCGTGGACCTGGTCTTCGCGCCGGCCGGCGACGAGATGTACCGCGGCGAGCTGGCGGTGTCGGTCACGCCGCACGCGCTCGCCGATCGCTGGGAGGGGGCGGTGCGCCCGGGCCATTTCGCCGGCGTGCTCACCGTGGCGGCGAAGCTCTTCCATCTCGTGCAGCCGCAGGTGGCCGTGTTCGGGCAGAAAGACATCCAGCAGGCGACACTCGTGCGCGCGATGCTGCGCGACCTCGATTTCCCGATCGAGCTCGTGGTGGCGCCGACGGTGCGGGAGCCCGACGGTCTCGCGATGTCGAGCCGCAACGGCTACCTGTCGCCCGAGGAGCGGCGTCGCGCGCTCGCGCTCTCACGTGCCCTGCACGCCATCGGCGACGCCGTCGCGCGCGGCGAGCGGGATGCGACCGCGCTCGAAACGATCGGGTACGACGTGCTGGCGGAGGAGAGCAACGTGAACGTGGACTACCTCGCGATGGTGGACCCCGAACGCCTAGAGCCGGTGGCGACCGCTGAGGCGGGAACGATCGTGATGGTCGCGGCGCGCGTAGGCCGGACGCGCCTCATCGACAACATCATTCTGGGCGCGTGATGACGTGGAGCGCCGTGGTCGCCGCGCTCGACGACGGCGACACCTTCCAATCGAGCGTCAGCCTCTACCTGCATCCGCTCGCGGGGCGGCCGCTGCTGTGGCACGCCCTCGCGACGCTGGCCGCGACCGAGCCGCGCCCCGCATCGGTGCGGGTGCTCCATCGCGCGCAGTCGCCGCTGATCGTCCCGGAATCGTTTCCCGTGTCGCTGCGCCTCGAGCCGGTGGAGGCGGGAACGGAGCTCGTCTCCCTGCGCGCGGCGGTCACCCCGCCGGGGGTCACGATGCTCGTCGATGGCGCGGCGCCGCTCGTGTCGCCGTCCACCGTGGCCCGGCTGCTGCGCGCGGCGGAGCGCGGGATCGTGGCGTTGCGCGGACCCGGCGAGGACAGCGCCTGCGCCGCCGTCGCCGGCGAGGGACCGGCGCTCGCCTCCTCGGATGATCCGCGGCGGCCCCACGGCGCGGTGTCGGTCTCGGCGACCACGCCCGAGGAGACGCTGCTCATCACCGACCGGCACGCGATGGCCGAGGCCGCGCGCGCGATCCACGACCGCCTCATTCGGAAGCACGAAGCGGGCGGCGTCAGCTTCGTGCTCCCCGCCACGACGTGGGTGGACGCCGATGTCGTGATCGGCGCCGACACGGTGATCTATCCCGGCGCGGTGCTCGAGGGGCAGACGCGGATCGGGAGCGAGTGCGTGATCGGGCCGTACACGCGCCTCGTGGACGCGACGCTCGGCCGCGGCGTGGAGCTGAAGGGATGGAATTACGTCGCGCGCACGAGCGTGCGGAATCACGCCGTGCTGGAGCCGTATGTCCGTCGCGGCTTCGACTGAGCTGCCGCCCTGGGCGGCGGTCACCGAGCGGCGGCGCGCGCACATCGCGCGGGTGATCGCGCTGCTGGACGGATGGGCCGACGCGCTCGGGCTCGACGAGGCGGCGCGCGCCGCGTGGCGCGATGCGGGCCGGTATCACGACGCGCTTCGCGACGCGCCGGAGGATGCTCTGCGCGCGCTCGCCGGTGACGCGCAGTCGCCCTCGGCGCTGCTGCACGGTCCCGCCGCGGCGGCCCGGCTCGCGGCCGACGGGGAGGCGCGCGCGGACGTGCTGGACGCCGTGCGCTGGCACACGGTCGGGTGGGTCGACTGGGCGCGTACCGGGCGAGCGCTCTACATGGCGGACTTTCTCGAGCCAGGGCGCGACTTCGACCGGAAGATCCGCGCCGCGTTGGCGGCCGACGTGCTGGGCGACTTCGACGCCACGTTCCGCCGCGTCGTGCGGCTCCGGATCGAGTGGACGCTGCGCGAGGGCCGGGCACTCCATGCCGAGACGGCACGGCTGTGGAACGCCGTGCGATGAGGCGCAACCGCGTCGTCGCCCTCGCGATCTTGGCGGCGGCCGGCGCCTTCATCTTCGGCCTCGTGCGCTCCCACACCCTGATCCTCTCCCCGCCACCGCCGCGGGTGCGCGCAGACGCGCGTGCCCCGGTCGGCGTCCGCATTCGCGTCGAGGTCCTGAACGCCTCCACGGTGCGCGGCCTCGCGCGCCGCGCCACGATGCATCTGCGCGACCGGGGCTTCGACGTCGTGGAGAGCGGGTCGAGCGCCGAGCGCCGCGACAGCACGCTCGTCCTCGACCGCACGCATCACCCGGAGTGGGCGGCCCTCGCGGCGCGCGCGATGGGCGGGGCGGCGGTGCAAGCGCTCCCCGACACGCTACACGACGTGGACCTCACGGTGCTCGTCGGGGCCGCGTGGCGGCCGCCGCCCGAGCCGTTCTACCCGTAGCTGCCCGCACGCGGCGGCGATGTCGGTGCCGCGACTCTTGCGCACCGCCACCTCCACCTCCGCCTTTCGCAGCTCGCGCGTGAAAGCGCGCACGCGGTCCGGCGACGACGGGCGGAATTCCTGCGTCCCCCCGGGATGCAGCGGGATCAAGTTCACGAACGCCCGGCACTCCTTGGCGAGGCGCGCGAGGTTCATCGCGTGCTCGGGCGCGTCGTTCACGCCGCCGAGCAGCACGTACTCGAAAGTCACGCGCCGGTCGAACTGCTTGGCCGCGGCGATCACGTCGGCGAGCGGATACTTCACGTTCACCGGCATCAGCTCGCGCCGGAGCGCGTCGCTCGGCGCGTGCACCGAGATCGCGAGGCGGAATTGCTCCGGGCGCTCGCCGAGCGCGAGGATCCCCGGGAGCACGCCCACGGTGGAGACCGTGATATGCCGGGCGCCGATGCCGAGGGCGTCCGAGCGATTCAGCAGGGAGAGCGCCGTCGACACGCGCGGCCAATTCATCATCGGCTCGCCCATCCCCATGAAGACGACGTTGGTGACGCGAAGCGGCGGGTCGAGCAGGCGCATCTCGCGCACTTGGCCAGCAATCTCCCACGCCTCGAGGTTGCGCTGGAGTCCCATCTTCCCGGTGGCGCAGAAGGCGCACTGGAGCGCGCATCCCGCCTGCGAGGAGATGCAGAGGGTGAGCCGTGTTCCCTCCGGGATCGCGACGGTCTCGATCCCTTGGCCGTCCGGGAGCTGGAAGAGGAATTTCTGGGTGCCGTCGGTCGACACGTGGTGCGCCGCCACGACGAGGCGCGGCAGCGAGAAGTGCTCCTCCAGCGCGGCGCGAAACGCCGTGGGGAGCTCCGTCATAGCGGCGAAGGTCGGCGCCGGGTTCTTCCAGAGGCGCACTGCCACCTGAGTGCCGCGGTACGCGGGCTCGCCGCGCGCGATCGCGAATTCGCGCAGCAGGCGGTCCGCCTCGTCCGGGAGGACGTCGAGGAGATTCATTCTCTGGCGGTCGGTCACCCCGCGCAATCTAGCGCGTCGGACCGGCGCGTGCGCTCGCGCCATAAGCCGAGGCATCACGTGACGTTGAGCACTGCCACCTCACGCGGCGACGTCGGTCGCGCGGCTACCCCGCGACGACGCCGGAAGTTAACTTTATCGTTTGCCATCCGAGACTCCGGAGCCTCCGTGCTTCTCTCTGAGCTGCTGTCCGCGGACCGCGTGAAGGTACCGCTGGGCAGCCGCACGAAGAACGACGTCCTGAAAGAATTGGTGGACCTGGTCGCGAACGATCGCACCGCGCTCGATGCCGCCCCGATCCTGGCCGCCGTGCACGAGCGTGAGCTGGTGCTCAGCACCGGGATCGGCGCCGGGATCGCCATCCCGCACGGGAAAACGCCGCACGTCGATCAGCTCCTCGTCGCCGCCGGCGTCGCGCGCGATCCGATCGATTTCGATGCCCTCGACGGTCAGCCGGTGCGCCTCTTCTTCCTGCTCGTGGGACCGGAGAGCGCGTCGGGCGCGCACGTCAAAGTGCTCAGCCGCATCTCCCGCCTGCTGCGCCGCGACCAATTGCGCCGCGACCTCATGGCCGCGCCGAGCGTGAGGGCGTTCCTCGACATCGTGCGCTCCTCGGAGGCGGCGTGATCGAGCGGCGCTGGTGGCCGCCCGTCCTCTGGGCGGCGTTCATCCTCGTCATGACCTCCATCCCAGGCGCGCAGCTGCCGCGCGTCAACGTGGCGGGATTGGACAAGGTGGTGCACTTCGCCTTCTACGGCGTGCTCGGGTGGACCGCGCTGCGCGCGTTCGCACCCAAAGGCGGCGCGACCCGCGGCGCCGTGCTCGTGGTCGCGGCGATCGCGATCTTCGCGGCGCTCGACGAGTGGCATCAACAGTTCATCCCGGGACGGTCGATGGAGACGGCGGATTGGATGGCGGACGTGTCGGGCGCCGCGCTCGGGCTCGTGGTCGCCGTCTCGGCGCGCCGCCGCGCGGTGCCGTCATGAGTGCGCCCACCCCGTTCGCAACGGGGATGCGCACGCATCTCTGCGGCACGCTCGGCACCGCCGACGCGGGCGCGCGCGTCCGCCTCGGCGGCTGGGTGCAGCGCCAGCGCCCCATGGGCGGGATCGTCTTCCTCGATCTGCGGGACCGCAGCGGCGTGGTACAGGTCTCCTTCGACCCGACGTTCGTGGACGCGGAGACGATCAAGGCCGCCGGCGCGGTGGGCCGCGAGAGCGTGGTGCTCGTCGAAGGCGTCGTCGCGGCGCGTCCAGCCGCGATGCGGAACGCCGACATGGCCACCGGCGACATCGAGGTGAAGGCCTCCGCGTTGCGCGTCGTGGGCCCCGCCGAAACGCCGGCGATCCCGGTGTCGCTCGGGAAGGGGGAGACGCTGCCCGCCGAGGAGCTCCGGCTGCGCCACCGCGTGCTCGACCTGCGCCGCCCCGAGTTGCAGGCGCAACTCATGCTGCGGCACCGGCTGATGCAGGTCACGCGGCGGTACTTCAGCGCGCTCGGCTTCCTCGAGATCGAGACGCCGATCCTCACGAAGCCGACGCCCGAGGGCGCGCGCGACTATCTCGTGCCGAGTCGCGTCCACCCCGGGGAGTTCTACGCCCTGCCGCAGTCGCCGCAGCTGTACAAACAGCTGCTCATGGTGGCGGGCTTCGACCGCTATTTCCAAATCGCGCGCTGCTTCCGCGACGAGGATCTCCGCGCCGACCGCCAGCCGGAGTTCACGCAGATCGATGTCGAAGCGTCGTTCATCGGGCCGGAGGATGTGTACGCGTTCACCGAGGGGCTGATCGCGGCGCTCTGGGCGGAGGGGGGCGTGCAGGCGAAGCCGCCCTTCGAGCGGCTGTTGTACGCCGATGCGCTGGAGCGCTTCGGGTGCGACCGCCCCGATCTGCGCTATGGCCTGGAGCTCTTCGACGCGAGCGATCTCTTTCGGGCCACCGAGTTCTCGATCGCGCGCACCGCGCTGGCGAGCGGCGGCCGGGTGCGCGGGATCGCCATCCCCGGAGGAGCGGCGCTGTCCCGCAAGCAGGTGGACGAGCTCGAAGCGGTGGCCAAGAGCGCGGGAGCGAGCGGGCTCCTCCGCGTGAAGCGTGAGGCCGGCGCGCTCACCGGGCCCGCGGCGAAGTTCCTGGGCGCGACCGGCGCGACTGGCGCGACCGGCTCTGAAGCGTTGCGCCTGCGCGACGGCGATCTCGCCTTGCTAGTCGCCGGACCGGAGCACGTCACGAATCCGGCCCTCGATCGCGTGCGACAGGAGACCGCCCGCGTGATGCGCCTCGTGCCGGCGGACGCGCGTCGCTTCGTCTGGGTGACCGACTTCCCGCTCTTCGCGAAGGATCCGGTCACCGGGGCGCTCGGGGCGGTGCACCACCCCTTCACCGCGCCGGACCCGCGGGACCTCGGTCTCCTCGACCGCGCGCCGGAGCGGGTGCGCGCGCTGGCGTACGACGTCGTGCTCAACGGCACCGAGCTCGGCGGCGGCAGCATCCGGATCGCTGATCCCGCGCTCCAGCGCCGCGTGTTCGCTTTGCTCGGCGTGGACGACGGATCGGCGCAGCGCCGGTTCGGCTTCCTGCTCGAAGGGCTGCGCTCCGGTGCGCCGCCTCACGGCGGGATCGCGCTCGGCTTCGACCGGATCGCGATGCTGCTCGCCGGCGCCGGCTCGCTGCGCGACGTGATCGCCTTCCCGAAGACGACCGCGGCGCGCGCGCTTTTCGAAGGCGCGCCGGGCCCCGTGTCGGACGACGAATTGCGCGAGCTCCACGTGCGGGTCGACACGCGCGCGGAGGGCGGTACGTGAGCGACGAGCTCGTCACGCATCGGCTGAACGCGGAGGGCGCCGACATGCTCACGCTGGCGGGCGTGAACGATGCGAATCTCATCGAGCTTGCCCGGCTGTGCGGCGTGAAGGTCGCGTTGCGCGGCGACGTGCTCTCGCTCACCGGCACACCCAACGTCGTGGAGCGCGCGGCGCCCGTCGCGGCCAAGATGGTGGAGACCGCGCGGCAGCAGTTGCCCCTCACGTCGGACGATGTCCTTCGCTTCACCATGGAGGGGCCCGCCGCCGACGGCGGGAACGGC
Source organism: Gemmatimonadaceae bacterium (assembly GCA_043762555.1). Classification (GTDB taxonomy): domain Bacteria; phylum Gemmatimonadota; class Gemmatimonadetes; order Gemmatimonadales; family Gemmatimonadaceae; genus DATKOH01. Next base: position 10,515 of record JAYUMO010000051.1, read on the forward strand.
AGCACGCCCGAGGAGCCGCGCATCGTGCTGCCGGGGCTGCGGCGGATCATCCAGCCGAAGACGCCCGGCCAAGGGGAGTATCTCAAGTCGATCGCCGAGAACGATATCGTGATCGGCATCGGCCCGGCGGGCACGGGCAAGACCTATCTCGCCGTGGCGATGGCGGTGGATGCGTTGGCGCGCAAGCGCGTGCGCCGGATCATCCTCGCGCGCCCGGCGGTGGAGGCGGGAGAGAACCTCGGCTTCCTGCCGGGGGATCTGCAGGCGAAGGTGGATCCGTACCTCCGCCCGCTCTATGACGCGCTCGACGACATGATGCCCTCCGAGCGCGTGCAGAAGGCGCTCGAGACGCGGACGCTCGAGATCGCGCCCCTCGCCTACATGCGCGGCCGTACGCTCGCCGATGCGTTCGTCATCCTCGACGAGGCCCAGAACGCCACGAGCGCCCAGATGAAGATGTTCCTCACGCGCCTGGGCGTGAACTCGAAGGCGGTGATCACGGGCGACACGACGCAAGTGGACCTGCCGCCGCGGGAACGCTCCGGATTGCTCGAGATCGAGCGCCTTTTGAAGGGGATCGAGGGGATCGGCTTCCACTATTTCACCGACGCCGACGTGATCCGGCACCGGCTCGTCCGGGAGATCGTCAAGGCGTACGCCCGCGGCAACGGCCCCGAGTAAGCGGTGGCGACGCGGATGGGCGCTGAGCGGACGAACGGCAGCGGCTCGCACGCCGCGGTCCGGGCGGGAGCGCGCTCGCGGATCGCCTATCATGCGAAGCGGGTCGCGGTGCTCTTCGTGCTCGCGATCGCCACGTATCTCCTCTTCCCGGTGGGCGCGGCGGTGGATTCGCCGATCTTCGAGGTGGGCTCGGTGGCGACGCGCGACGTGATCGCGCCCTTCGCCTTCGCGGTCCCGAAGTCGGCGGCCGATCTCGCGCGCGAGCGCGACGACGTGGCGCGTACCGTGCGGCCGATCCTTGTCTATCAGCCGGCGGCCGTGGACAGCGCGACGCACGAGCTCGCGCGCCTCATGGATTCGCTCGGGGCCGCCGCCGCGCGCCCGGGGGGCGCGCTGGAGGCGCTGCCGCGGACCGCCGCCGCCTTCGGCGTGCGGCTCACCGCAGCGGACGCGCAGTATCTCGCCGCCCCCGGTCGGCGGCGCGCGATGGAGGACGGCGTGCGTCGCGCGCTCGAGCGGGAGCTCCCCGTCGGCGTTGTCGGCGCCGGCGCGCTGGCGGAGGCGCGCAGCGAGGTCGTGGTGCGGCGCGACGGCGCCGAACGAACGGTGCTCGTCGACAGCATCGCGTCGTTCGGCGCGCTCGTGGCCCGGGCGCGCGCGTCGCAGCCCGATCCCGGATCGCCGGCCGCCGACGGGGCGTTCGTGCGCTTGCTGAGCGGACTCTTCCAGCCGACGCTCGTGCCGGATCGCGCGGCCACGGCGCAACGTCGCGCCGAGGTGCGCGCCGCCGTCTCGCCGTACCAGATGGAGGTGCGTGAGGGAGAGCGGATCATCGGCGCGCACGAAGTGGTCGGCAAGGCGGAGTACGAGAAGATGCGGGCGCTGCACGACGCCGCGCAGGGGCGCCGGCGTGGCGAGGCGGCGTTCTCCCGCCTCGCGGGCGCGATCCTCTACAACGCGCTCGTGCTCGCGATCTTCGGGTTCGCGATCGTGCTCTTCCGCCCGCAGCTCTACGAGTCCGTGCGCGCGTTGGCGCTCATCGGCGTCGTCTTCTTCATCGTGACCGCGACGGCCGCGGCGGCGGCGCATTGGGTGCCGGGCCGCCCGGAGCTCGTCCCGGTCGCCTTCGCCGCGATCATCCTCAGCATTGTCTTCGATCCGCGCATTAGCCTGGTCGCGGCGATGATCCTCGCGGTCTTCGTCGGCGGGCAGGGCGCCTACCGCGGCACGAACGCGCTCTTCATCAATCTCGTGGGCGGCGCCGCGGCCGCACTGAGCGCGCGCGTCATGCTCCGCCGCACGCAGACGTACCAGTACGTGATCACGATCGCCGTCGCGTACCTCGGCGCCGCGCTCGCGATCGGGCTCACCCTCGGATGGCGCCCCGCCGACCTCGCGATGAGCGGTCTCGTCGGCGTGCTGAACGCCGTGATCTCGGTGGTGTTCGCGGTCTTCCTCCTCCCGCTCGCCGAGCGCCTCACCGGCGTGACGTCGCATCTCACGCTCATCGAATACGCCGACCTGGATCGGCCGCTGCTCAGGCGGTTGAGCCTGGAGGCGCCGGGGACCTTTGCGCACACGATCGCGATGGCGAATCTCGTGGAGGCGGCGTGCATCGCGATCGGCGCGAACGGCCTGCTCAGCCGCGTCGGCGCGTACTACCACGACATCGGGAAGCTGAAGAAGCCGCAATATTTCGTGGAGAAACAGGCGGGCGGACGCAATCCGCACGACACGCTCAAGCCCGGGACGAGCGCGTCGATCATCAAGGGGCACATCCGCGAAGGCCTCGACCTCGCGGAGGAGCACCACCTGCCGGCCGCGATTGCGGCGTTCATCCCCGAGCACCACGGCACGGCGCCGATCACCTTCTTCTACGAGAAGGCGAAGGAGCGCGACGGCGCCTCGGGCCTCAATCCCGCGGATTTCGCGTACCCCGGGCCGGCGCCGCAGTCCGCGGAGACGGCGATCTGTATGCTCGCCGACGGCGTGGAAGCCTCGGTCCGCGTCCTCGCGGGCCCGACGCCGGCGCGGATCCGCGATGTCGTCGATCACATCGTAAAGCAACGCATCGAGCAGGGGCAGCTGCGCGATGCGCCGATCACGCTGCGCCAGCTCGCGATCGTCGAGAAGCAGTTCGCGCGCGTGCTGGC
>JAYUMO010000052.1:0-8099 GCA_043762555.1 Gemmatimonadaceae bacterium
GATGCGGTGAAGGGGAAGAAGCTGGTGGCCTTCCTTCAGTGGTATCTGCACGAGGGGGAAAAGTCGGCGGCGGCCCTGCTCTATGCGCCGCTCCCGCCCGAGATGGTGAAGATGCTCGACAAGCAGCTCTCCGCGATCAAGCTGGCGTCGAGTTGACGCCGGCCCGCCGGGCGTCCGCTTCTCCCAGAGCGGGCGCCCGGCACCACCCCTTCCATCACATGAGATCCCAATGATCGAACGTTCTTATCGGACGCTGGCGATCGTGTTGGCTTTGACCGGGACGACTCCGCTCTCGGTCGCCGCCGCGCAGACGCTCTCCTTCGGATCGGAAACGCCGGCCGTCGCGGGCGGCGACAGCGCCGTCCCGAAGCCTACCGACGCCAAGCCGGCGGCCAAGCCGGCGGCCAAGCCGGACTCGACGCCGAAGCCGGAGTTCAAGCCGAGCTGGAACTTCGGCGTCTGGCTCTTCGGCGCGTACACGTACCAGACGGACTCCGCCACCAAGGCGAACAACAGCAACAATGCGACGTCGCGCTTCTCCGTGGACCGCGCGTACCTCACCTTCCGCGGCCAGGTGGCCGAGGATTTCGGCTTCCGCGTCACGACCGACGTGAAGACGCTGCCGGCCGGGAACGCGGTCTACAACGGTCTGGTGGTTCGATTGAAGTACGCGTACCTGCAGTGGGACTATCTGCACAGCAGCGAGAACAACGCGGTGACGGGGTGGGCGCGGATCGGGCAGATCCACACCGTGGTCATCGATGACGAGGAGCGCTTCTGGCCGCGCTGGCTGCAGAAGACGGCCCTCGAGTACTGGGGCGTGCAGCCCAGCTCGGCCGACGAGGGTGCGTCCACGAACCTCTCGCTTCCCAACAAGTGGGGGCAGTTCTACTTCACGATCGGCAACGGCGGCGGCTACGAGACGGCGGTCGACGCTGACCGGTACAAGGACGTCGCGGGCCGGCTGGACATTACGCCGTTCGCCAAGAGCACTGGCCGGTTGAAGACCCTCACGATAACCCCGTGGTATCAGATCGGCGAAACGCAGTCCGGACTCGCGGGATTGATCAAGGCGGGGCTGCAGAACAACGCCGGCGGCGTGTTCATCGGCATGAACGACCCCGCGCTCACCTGGGGCCTCGAGTACGGGGAGCGCTCCTTCGAGACGCAGCCCGTTGGCGCGATCCTCACCACGGATGGCGTAGTGAAGGATGGGTTCATCCAGGTGCGGCCATCGATCTTCAAGGATCCGAAGGGCACGCCGTGGGGGATCGTGGTGCGCTACGACAAGTGGACGGCCAGCACCACTGGTGTCACGCCGACCATCGACCGCACGCTCTGGATCGCCGGCGTATTCCTCGATGTGGCCAAGAGCTCGTCCTTCGGCATCACGTACACGGACGACAAGGGGAACGCGACCACCAACGCACCGCAGAAGACCTACGTGCAATTGAACTGGCAGGTCACGTTCTAGATCGCGCTACTGCGGGCGCCAAGCGCCCGATCCAGAAGTCCTGAGTTCGAATTCCTGGCCGGGCCCGCGAGCACTCTCGTCGCGGGCCCGGTTTCTTCTTCTTCGCCCGTGCCTGCCGAGCACCGAGCGCCGAGACCCGCCGTCGCCTTCGCTTGACGCGGAACCACTTCTGAGCGACATCGTCAGGCGCCTCGACCAGATCTCTCCCTGCGGTCGCCCGGGAGCACCGCTCCACTCACCTGAGAGCCCAATGATCACGAAGCCCCGTCGGACGCTGGCGATCGTATTGGCATCGGCGGCGATGTGCCCGGCCGCAGCTTCGCAGTCTCCGGCGCTCGGATCGACGTCGCCGAGCGTGGTCGCCGGTGACACGACCGGCGCGAAGAGGGATTCCACGGCGAAGCCCGAGTTCAAGCCGAGCTGGAGCTTCGGTGTGTGGCTGTTCGGAGCGTACACGTACCAGACCGACTCGGCCACAAGGGCGGTCAATAACGGGAACGCCACCTCCCAGTTCAGTGTGGACCGCGCCTACCTCACCTTCCGCGGCCAGGTGGCCCCGGACTTCGGCTTTCGGGTCACCACCGACATCAAGGCGCTCCCGGCCAACAACACCACCTACAACGGCCTCATCGTGAGGCTCAAGTACGCGTACCTGCAATGGGATTACCTGCACGCGGCTGACAGCAACTCGGTGGCAGCGTGGGCGCGCATCGGTCAGATCCACACGGTGGTACTCGAGGATGAAGAGCGATTCTGGCCGCGCTGGTTGCAGAAAACAGCGTTGGAGTACTGGGCACTCCAGCCGGGCGCCGCGGACCAAGGGGCGTCGACGCAGCTCACCCTGCCGCAGAAGTGGGGGTGGGCGTATTTCACGATCGGCAACGGCGGTGGCTACCAGACGGCGATCGACGCCGATCGCTACAAGGATGTGGCGCTGCGCCTCTCGCTCACGCCGCTTGGCAAGTCCACCGGATTCTTCAAGACATTCGAGATCGCGCCGTGGGGTCAGATCGGCCGTTCCCAAGGCGGCGTGGTCAACAATCCCGGCTTGGAGAACAACGCCGGCGGGATCTTCATCGGCAACTCGGATCCGCGGCTCACCTTTGGCGCCGAATTCGCCGAGCGCCAGTTCCAGACCCTCCCCACCGGTGCGACGGTACCGGTGACGACCACCGGCCGGGTGTGGGACGGTTTCCTGATCGTGCGCCCCTCGCTCTTCTCGGATCCGAGGGCCACGCCCTGGGGGCTGATCGTGCGCTACGACGACTTCCAGGCAAGCAGCGCGACGAGTGCGTATCGCTCGTTGCTCCTCGCGGGAGCCTTCATCGATGTCGCAAGGTCGACGTCCTTCGCGCTCACCTATCAGGACGATGAGCCGCAAAGCGGCAATTCGCTGCCGGCCAAGACGATCTGGCAGCTGAACTGGCAGCTGACCTTCTAGTTCACCCGACAGAGCGCGCGAGTCGCCCTGACGGCACAGTGGCCGGTGCTGTGACACCTTCGTTACCGGCCCGACCGGATTTCGGTTCGAGGGACGCGCATCTTTCGGGTCACCCAAGAATCGGCCGCCTTCTGAATGACGCACGACCGATCCGCCGTCGCTGACGCGCCGCCGCCGCTCGCCCTCGAGGGGGCGTCGCGAGGCGACGCGGTGTACCGCGCGGCGATCACCGCCTTCGCGCTCTGCGTGCCGCTCCTGCTCGCCGCCATCGCCTTCGCGATCGCGGTGGGCGGGTGGCCGGCGCTGCGTCAGTTCGGCGTGGGCTTCCTCACGTCGAGCGCGTGGGATCCGGTGCACGGGCAGTTCGGCGCCGCGCCGGCGATCTACGGCACGATCGTCTCGTCGATCATCGCCCTGGTCATCGCCACGCCGCTCGCGCTGGGCGTGTCGCTCTTCCTCTCGGAATTCGCACCGCTCTGGCTCCGCCAGCCGGTGGCCTTCCTGGTGGATCTGCTCGCCGCGATCCCGAGCGTGGTCTACGGGCTCTGGGGGATCTTCGTGCTGCTGCCGCTGCTCCGCGACCCGGTGATGCCCTTCCTGCGCGACACGCTGCACCTCGGCGCCACCGGGCTCTTCTCGGAGCTGGCGTACGGACCGAGCATGCTGGGCGCGGGGCTCATACTCTCGATAATGGTGTTGCCCTACATCGCGTCGGTGTCGCGCGAGGTGCTCTATGCCGTGCCGCGGTCGCAGCGTGAGGCGGCGCTCGCGCTCGGCGCCACCCGGTGGGAGATGATCCGGCGCGCCGTGCTCCCCTTCGCGCGGTCGGGGATCGTCGGCGGGATGATCCTCGGTCTCGGCCGCGCGCTCGGCGAGACGATGGCGGTCACGATGTTGATCGGGAACCGGCACGAAATCTCCGCCTCGCTCTTCGCGCCGGGTTACACGATGGCGTCGCTGATCGCGAACGAATTCAGCGAAGCGGGGAGCGACCTTCATCTGAGCGCGCTGATGGCGGTGGGCTTCGTGCTGTTCGTGATGACGTTGATCGTGAACGCCATCGCGCGCTGGCTCGTGTGGCAGGTGTCGCGGCGCGCCGCGGGGCAGACGTCGTGACGGCGCCCTCGGTGACGGAAGCGGCGGGACGGCCGACACCGCCGCGCCCGACCCAACGCCAGCGCGCCTTCGCGGAGCGCGCGGCGCGCACCGTGGGGCGCCGAAAGGTCGCGAACGCCGTCATGCTCGGCGTGGTCACCCTCGCCGCCCTGGCAGCCACCCTGCCCTTAGTCGTCATCCTCGTGCACTTGGTGAAAATGGGCGCGAGCTCGCTCAGCGTGGACTTCTTCACGCGGATGCCGCGGCCGGTGGGTGAGGCCGGCGGCGGGATGGCGAACGCGATCGTCGGCACGCTGATCCTCGTAGGCATCGCGGCCACGGTGGGGATGCCGGTGGGGATCGGCGCCGGACTGTACTGCGCCGAGCGGGGCGGCAGCCGGTTGGCCGACCTGGTGCGCTTCCTCTCCGATGTGCTCAACGGGCTGCCGTCGATCGTGATGGGGATCTTTGCGTGGGAGGTGCTCGTGCGGCCGGTGGGACACTTCTCCGCGCTGGCCGGCGGCATGGCGCTGGGCGTGATGATGATCCCGATGGTGGCGCGCACCACCGAAGAGATGGTGCGCACCGTTCCGAACACGCTGCGCGAAGCGGCGCTCGCGCTTGGCTACGCGCGCTGGCGCACTTCGCTCACGATCGTGCTCCGCACCGCGAGCGCCGGGATCGTCACCGGCGCGCTCGTCGCGCTGGCGCGCATCGCCGGCGAGACCGCGCCGCTCCTCTTCTCGGCGTTCGGCAACCAGTTCTGGTCCACCTCGCTCCGGCAGCCGATCTCGGCGCTGCCGCTGCAGATCTTCTCGTACGCGATCAGTCCCTATGATGAATGGCACTCCCTCGCCTGGGCCGGAGCGCTCGTCCTCATCGCCCTGGTCCTCGTCATCAGCATTCTCGCCCGAGCGGCCACCCGAGCCCGTGTCTCCGGGACCGGTGGCGACTGAGGCACCGCGGCTCGCGTCGTTCGCCGTTCCGGCGCGCCGCGACGCGGCCGTCGAGCCGGCGGCGCGCGAGCGGATCGCGGTCCGCGGGCTGGACGCGTGGTTCGGCGCCGTGCACGCGGTGCGCGGCGTGTCGCTCAGCCTGAGCGACCGACGCGTGACGGCGATCATCGGGCCATCGGGGTGCGGCAAGTCCACCTTCCTGCGCTGCCTCAACCGGATGCACGAAACGGTGGGCGGCGCCCGCGCCACCGGGCAGGTGCTGCTCGACGGCCGCGATATCTACGCGCGCGAGGTGAATCCGGTGGCGGTGCGGCGTCGGATCGGCATGGTGTTCCAGCGGCCCACGCCCTTCCCCACTATGACCATCCGCGACAACGTGGCCGCCGGGCTGCGCGTGCGCGGGGCGCAGGCCCCGTCGCGCCGCGAGACCGACGAGATCGTGGAGCGGGCGCTCCGCCGGGCCGCGCTCTGGGACGAAGTGAAAGATCGGCTCAACGGCAGCGCCACCGGCATCTCGGGCGGCCAACAGCAACGGCTGTGCATCGCCCGGGCGCTGGCCACCGGGCCCGAAGTGCTGCTGCTCGATGAGCCCACCGCGTCGCTCGACCCGCTGAGCACGCAGTCGGTGGAGGAGCTCGTGTACGAGCTCCGACGCGATGTGACGGTGGTGATCGTGACGCACAACATGCAACAGGCGGCGCGCGTGTCGGATGTGACCGCGTTCTTCCTGCTGGGCGAGCTCATCGAAGCGGGGGCCACCGAGCGCATCTTCACCGCGCCGAGCGATCCGCGGACGGAGAGCTACCTCACCGGCCGCTTCGGATGACCGGCGCGTCGGCGCTCGAGCGGGGCGCAGTGGGCCCGGCGGCGGCCGCGGAGATCACCGGCGAGGCCAACCGCGCCGGCGCGATCGCCGCGCGCGACTTCTCCTTCTGGTATGGCGCCAAGCAGGCGCTGTTCGGGATCGATCTCAAAATCCGGCCGCGCTCGGTGACCGCGTTCATCGGCCCGTCGGGGTGCGGGAAGTCCACCCTGCTCCGCTCGATGAACCGGCTCAACGAGCTGCTCCCCGGCGTGCACCACAGCGGCGCGATCGAGCTCGACGGCGCCGAAATCTACGCGCCCGGCTTCGATGCCGTGTCGCTGCGCCAGCGCGTGGGGATGGTGTTCCAGCGGTGGAATCCCTTCCCCAAGTCGGTGTACGAGAACGTCGCCTTCGGGCCGACGCTGAACGGCACGCGCGACCGCGCCGACCTCGACGTGATCGTGGAGCACGCGCTCCGGCGCGCCGCGCTCTGGGACGAGGTGAAGGACCGCCTCCGGCACAGCGCGCTCGAGCTCTCGGGCGGCCAACAGCAGCGGCTCTGCATCGCGCGCGCGCTCGCGAACGAACCGGAGGTGCTCCTCCTCGACGAGCCGGCGAGCGCGCTCGACCCGATCGCAACGCAGAAGGTCGAGGAGTTACGATACGAGTTGAAGCGCGAGCTCACGATCGTGATCGTCACGCACAACCTCCAGCAGGCGGCGCGCGTCTCGGAAATCACCGCGTTCTTCTACCTCGGCCGCCTGATCGAGATCGACGAGACCGGACGCCTCTTCACCAGTCCGCGCGAACCGCGCACGGAAGCCTACGTCACCGGGAGATTCGGATGAGCACCGACAGCACGGGCGGCTACCGCCATTTCCACGAGGAGCTCGAGCAGCTCAAGCAGCGGCTCTTCGACATGTCCGCGCGCGCCGAAGCGCTCGTGGAGCTCGCCGTGGACGCGCTGCTCAAGCGCGACCCCGCGAAGGCGGAGACCGTGATCGCGGTCGACCGCGACGTGGACACCTTGGAGGTGGAGATCGAGCAACTCGCGGTCTCGCTGCTCGCCCTCCAGCAACCGATGGCACGCGACTTGCGTTTCATCATCAGTGCCATCAAGATTTCGAGCGACCTCGAGCGCGTCGGTGATCACGCCGTCAACATCGCGCAGTCGGCGCTGCGGCTGGTCGAGATGAAGTCGGACATCACCCCCGACCCCGAGATCGAGGACATGGCGCGCCGCGCGCGCGCGATGCTGGCCGATGCGCTCGATGCCTTCGTTCGCTCCGACGGCAAGCTCGGCCGCGATGTCTGTCGCCGGGACGATCAAGTGGACGCGCTCCACGATTCGCTCTTCCGCATCCTGCTCACCCACATGCTCGAGGACCCCTCGACGATCTCCGCCGCGCTCGAACTGTTCCTCGTGAGCCGCAATCTCGAGCGGGTGGCCGATCTCGCGACCAACATCGGCGAGGACGCCGTGTATCTTGCGGAAGGGAAGTCGATCAAGCACCACCGTGAACTCCAACCCGGCGCCCCCTCTCCCTAGCGCATGACCACCGTCATCGCCCCATCCGCCGTTCGCCCCTCGCGTGGCGCCCCCGATTCGGGGCACGAGCGCGTGGCCGCGATCGACATCGGCTCGAATTCCATCCGCCAGATCGTCGCGGATGTGGCGCCCGACGGGAACATCCGGGTCGTGGACGAGATGAAGGCGGCGCCGCGGCTCGGGACGGGGCTCGATGAGGCCGGCCGCTTGAGCGACGCGGCGATGGAGCGGGCCACCGAGGCGGTCGCGCGCATGGCGACGCTGGCAAGGCAGCTCGGTGCGACCCGCGTGGAGGCCGTCGCGACGAGCGCGGTGCGCGACGCGGGGAACGCCCGCGAGTTCATCGGGAAGGTGCAGCAAGCCGCCCGGCTCAAGGTGCGCATTCTCAACGGCGAGGACGAGGCGCGGCTCAGCTTCCGTAGCGCGCTCGCGCACTTCGATCTGGGCGGCGGCCGCGCCGCGGTGGTGGACATCGGCGGCGGCTCGCTCGAGCTCGCGCTCAGCGCCGCCGGCCTCGTCGACCGCCTCGTGTCGCTCCCCTTCGGCGTGCTGCGCATGACCGAGCGCTTCCTCACCCCGCAGACCACGCGCAAAGCGGTGAAGAAGCTCCGCAAGTACGTGCGACGCGAGCTGCGCGTGCAGCTGCCGGCGCGCGAGTGGCGGAGCGCGTTCGTGATCGGATCGGGGGGGACCTTCACCAACCTCGCCGGGATGGCGCTCTACCGGCAGGGGATCACCGGTTTCCCGACGGTGCACGGCACCACGGTGAGCCGGGTGGA
>JAYUMO010000053.1:0-2695 GCA_043762555.1 Gemmatimonadaceae bacterium
TTCGGGCGCGGCGATTGAGTACGAGGTATGACAATGCCAAGCGACAAGCACGACCCGGTGGAGGAGTCTTCGACGGAGTGCTTTCCGGCGAGCGATCCGCCGGCGTGGGGGCCGCTGCACGTGGGGGAGCCGGGGGTGCATGAGGAGCCGCCGGCGAGGGCGCGGCACGCGATCTGGCCGCTCATCAAGACGGCGATCTTCACGGTGGTCGTTCCGGGGACGGTCACGGGGTGGGTGCCGCGCTGGGTGATCGGCACGGCGCGGTGGCGGAGCCCGGCGAGCGCAGGGGCGCTGCGTTGGCTCGCGCTCGCGGTGATCGCGGGCGGCGCGGCGATCTACCTGCGCTGCGCGTGGGACTTCGCCGTCTCAGGACGCGGGACGCCGGCGCCGATCGACCCGCCAAGAACGCTCGTCGCGCGCGGGCTCTATCGCTATGTGCGCAATCCGATGTACGTGGGCGTGCTCACCGTGCTGTTCGGAGAGACGCTCTTCTTCCGGTCGGGCGCGCTGGCGGTGGCGGCGCTCGGCATCGCGATCTTCTTCAACCTGTTCGTGATGCGGGTAGAGGAGCCGATCCTCGCGCGACAGTTCGGCGCGAGCTACGACGAGTACCGGCGCGCGGTACCGCGGTGGATCCCCCGGCGGTGAGGCGGCGCGCGCCGGTCGCTATCCGCTTCGCGCCGCGCTAGAATCTCCTTCCGTCCGTTTCGGAGATCGATCATGTTCACCCCGACCACGCGCCCCTTCGTCATCACGCTGTTCGCCGGGCTCGCGCTCCCGGCGGCCGGGCAGGTGCCCGCGCCGCGCTCGCCGATCGGCGTCAGCGATACCGCTACTATCGAGACGTTCGCGAGCCGCTCGGTGCGCATCGCGCCGGACCGCGCGACGCTCGTGCTCGCCGTCGAAACACGCGCGCCGTCGGCGACCCAGGCGGCGCAGACGAACGCGCGCACGCAGCGCATGGTGCTCGACACGCTGCGCGCCATCGGGATCGCGCCGAGCCAGATCGGGACCGCGGGCTACACGGTGCAGCCCAACTATGAACCGGCACCCGGTGGACGCGGGATGGAGCGCAATGGCTTCGTGGCCAACAACTCGATCACGGTGCGGCTCACCCAGCTCGATCACGTGGGGGCGGTGATCGACGCCGCGCTGGCGCGCGGCGCGACGAACGTCGGCACCCTCACCTTCGACGCGTCGAACACCGCCGACGCGCGCCGAGCCGCGCTCGCGGATGCGGCGACGCAGGCGAAACAGGAAGCGATGACGCTCGCGAAGGCGCTCGGCGGCACCCTCGGACCGCTCATCATGGCGACGACTCGCGTGGGCGAGCCGCCGATGCGCCCGACGCCGATGATGGCCGCGCGCGGCTACGCGGCGGAGACGCCGATCGTGCCCGGGGACATCACGGTGGAGGCGAGCGTGCTGGCGCGGTGGGTGTTCGTGCAGAATCCGTAACGGCGCGGTCTCGGCCTCGGCCTCGGCAACAACTTAACCGCTGACACCAAGACGCCATGCCGGACGTGCTGACCCAGCTCGCCCAAGCCCTGCGGGATCGGTACCGCGTCGAGCGCGAGCTCGGCGCGGGGGGGATGGCGACGGTCTATCTTGCGCACGATCTGCGGCACGAGCGCAGCGTGGCGATCAAGGTGCTGCATCCGGATCTCGCGGCGGCGCTCGGCGCCGAGCGGTTCCTGAGCGAGATCAAGACCACGGCGAAGCTGCAGCATCCGCACATCCTGGCGCTCATCGAGAGCGGCGACGCGGACGGGCTGCTCTACTATGTGATGCCGTTCGTGGAGGGGGAGACGCTTCGCCTCCGGCTCGCGCGCGAGCATCAACTGCCGATCGACGTCGCCGTCCGCCTCGCGCGCGAGATCGCGAGCGCGCTCGACTACGCGCACCGGCATGGGGTGATCCACCGGGACATCAAGCCGGAGAACGTCCTGCTCCACGACGGGAGCGCGCTCGTCGCAGATTTCGGGATCGCGCTGGCGGTGAGCGCGGCCGGCGGCGCGCGAATGACGCAGACCGGGCTCTCCCTCGGGACGCCGCAGTACATGAGCCCCGAACAGGCGATGGGCGAGCGGACGATCGACGCCCGCGCTGACATCTACGCGCTCGGCGCGGTCACGTACGAGATGCTCGCCGGCGAGGCGCCCTTCACCGGGCCCACCGTGCAGGCGATCGTCGCACGGGTGATCACGGAGCAGCCAAGGTCGCTCAGCGTTCAGCGCAGGAGCGTACCGTCGAACGTCGAGGCGGCGGTAATGCGGGCGCTCGAGAAGCTGCCCGCCGACCGGTTCGGCGCGGCGAAAGAGTTCGGCGACGCGCTGGCCGACGCCGCCCAGATCAGCGCGACGCGCCCGATGCCCACGAGCACGCCGGCGCCAGTAGCCGCACGCCCCTGGTACGCGCGCCCGGCGTCGCTCGTCGCCGCCGCATCGATCGCGGCGGTCGCCGCCGCCGCCGGATGGCTGGCGCATCGCCCGGCGCGCGTCGCTCTGCACCCGATCCGGTTCACCATCGCGCTGCCGACTTCCTCCCGTCCGCCCGAATTCCCGCACTCCGTCGCCCTCTCCCGCGACGGCTCGATCCTCGCCTTCAGCGCACACGCCGGCACCGAGCGTCACATTTTCGTTCGGGAGATGGACCAGCTCGAGGCGCGCGCTGTGCCGGGGTCCGAAGGCGCATT
>JAYUMO010000054.1:0-3342 GCA_043762555.1 Gemmatimonadaceae bacterium
CGTGCGGCGCGGCGCCGCGGCCGCCCCATCTGGCGGCGCCGCCGCGGTCGGCGCCGACGCCCCATTGCCCGGACGTAGCTCCACGATCCCCGTCGTCACGAGGCCGTACATCACGCGCGCGACATCGAACTCGCTCATCGCGCTCGCGCTCGCGATCTCGCGCAGGTCGCGCGCGCCGTCGATCTGGGAGAGCACCTCCCACTCCTTCGGCAGCAGGTCGAGCAGCCCCGCATGCTCCCCGTCCCCGCTCGCGAGCACCGGCACGACGCCCACGTGCGGCACCTTGCCGACGATGAGCGACCACTCGTCGATGCGGCGGGCCGCTTCCATGAGCAGCGACTCGGTGGAGATGCGGATGTCCGCCTCGGTGGGCGCGTCGAGCACCTGTCCCTCCTCGAAGGAGAAGAAGCCCTCGCGCCACGACATCATCTCGAACACCACCTCTTCCACCTGGAAGCGCACCTGGCGCTCCAGCTCCTTCCGCGAGAGGGCGCCCGCCTCCACCAGGATCTCCCCGAGCTTGCGGACGTCGCCCTCGCGGCGCTGCTGCTCGCGCAGCCGCGTGAGATCCCCCTCGGTGATCTTGCCGGCGCGCAGGAGCAGCTCGCCCAGGCGATGCGGGTTGCTCTTGATGTAGGCGAAGATCACCCCGCCGCGGTCGAAGTACACCGTCCCCTGGTTGTCGCGGAGGACGGACGTGACCGTGAGCGTCCCGGTCTTCCGGCTCAGATCGAGCAGCTGGAAGACATCGTGGATGCCGAGTTCGCGGAGGGGCCCTTCGATCGCCATCAGGACGCCTCCTGCCGGCGGTGGAAGATGCGAAGGAGGTCCCCCGCCGTGCGCGCTTCGCGATTCGCGCGGCGCGCGTACTCGCCGTCGGGCTCGATCTGGATGACGCGCGCCCACTCCCCGATCGCCTCGCGATAGCGGTGCTGGTCGGCCAGGAGCACGCCGTGCAGGAAGAGCGCGCCGACGTGGCGCGGATCGAAGCGGAGCACCCGTTCGATCGAGATCGCCGCGTCGCGCGTGCGTTCGAGCTCGAGCAGCGTCTCGGCCAGCGCGAGGAGCGCGTCCACGTTGTACGGATCGCGGCGCAGGAGTTCGACGAGCGGCGTGATCGCGTCGTTCGGCCGGCCGAAGCGGCGGTGCATCTGCGCGAGCGCGATCGTCGCCTCGACGTACGTGGGCACGGCGTCGAGCGCCGCGAGGAGCTCGGCCTCGGCGCCCTTCGCGTCCCCCTGTTCGGCGAGCAGCCGGCCGAGCTCGTAGTGGACGACTGCGACATCCGGATCGAGGTCGAGCGCGTTGCGGTACGCGGCGATCGCCCCGTCCTGGTCGCCGGCCGCGCGCGCCACATCGCCGAACTGCCGCAGCACATCCGCCCGCGCCGGCGCGAGCCGGCGCGCGTTCCGGAGCAGCTCGCGCGCCGCCGCCGGATCGCCCGCGTCGGCGCGGGCGCTCGCCACGAGCAGCAGCGACTCCACGTTGCTCGGGTCGGCCGTGAGCAGCTCCTCGGCCGCCGTCCGGGCCTCGGCGGCGCGCCCGAGGAGCAGGAGGGCGCGCGTCTCGCCGGCGAGGGCGCGCGGAGACGTCCGCAGGATGCTCCGGGCGTTGCGATAGCGCTCGAGCGCCTCGCCGTGCAATCCTTGGCGCAGGAAGATGTCGCCGAGGAGCGTGAGCCCCTCGCCGGTGGCCGCGCCGCGCACGAGGGCGCGGTTCACTTCGGCGGCGGCGCGGTCGAGCATCCCCTTCGCGAGGTATTCGGCGGCCATCGCGTAAGCGGACTCCGACGGCGCGGGCGCGCCCTCCGCGCTCGCCGGCGCCGGGGGCTTCAGTTCGGTGAAGAGCGCGTCGAGCCGTGCCGCGTCGAAGGAGAACGCTTCGACCGCCTGCTCCACCCGCTGCGCCTCGCCGAGCGCGGGCGCGATCGAGAGATCGGGATCCTCGTACTCGAGATCGATCGCGAGCTCGAACTTCTGTCGCACGTAGTAGGGGTCGAGCTCGAGCGCTCGCCGCGTCGCCCGGAGCGCCCCTTCGAAATCGCCCAGATTCGAGAGCGTGAACCCCAAGTTGTAGTGCGCCTCCGCATAGTGCGGGCGCGCGTGGATCGCCCGCCCGAAGGCGTTCCGGGCATCCTCGTACTTCTTGAGCTCCGCGAGCACGAGCCCGATCCCGTTCCACGCCACCGGCTGCTCGGCGTCCACCGTGAGCACCTGGCGATAGGCTTCGAGCGCGAGCTGGAGCCGCTTCCCCTGGTAGAGCAGGAGCGCGAGGTTGAGCCACGCCTTGACGAAGCCCGCATGCGATGCGAGCGCCGCGCGAAACGCGTCGATCGCTCCCTCGGTATTCCCGCCGTGGTACTCGGCGACCCCCAGGTTGTTGTGCGCGATGGCGTACGCGCCGTCCAGCGCAAGCGCGCGGCGATAGCTCTCCGCCGCCTCGGCGAATCGCCCCAGCTGGTGCAGCGCCACGCCGCGCTCGCACCAGAGCTTGGGGCTCTCGGTCTCCTTCTCGAGCAACCGCTCGTAGAGCTCGATCGCCGCCGCCGGATCGCGCTTGAGCAGGTGCACTTCGGCCATCGCCTGCAGCACGAGCAGGCCGTCCTCGTCGCGCTCGAGCGCGAGCCGGTATTCCCGCAGCGCCTCCGCGTAGTAGCCCTTCTGCCGGAAGGCGAGGCCCAGATTGTAGTGCGCGAGCCCGCCCTCGCCCGCCACCTCCATCTGCGAGGAGCGCCGCGCCTGCCGCTGCGGCACGAGCTCCTCGTACTTCGCCGCGTTGTAGCGGTCGATCGAGAGGTTCGCCTGCGCGCGCGAGAGCGACGGATTGAGTTGGATCGCGCGCTTCGTCGCCGCGCGCGCCTCCTCGTGCCGCCCCAGATCGCCCAGCACGAAGCCGAGCAGATAGTGCGCATCGGAGTTGTCGGGGTTCAGGTCGATCGACCGCCGCAGCGCGACCAGCCCCTCCTCGTTGAGCCCGCGGTTGTACAGCACCTCGCCGATGTAGAAGCTGATCAACGGGCTCCGGGGCTCGAGCGCTTGCGCGCGCTCGAACCAGATCTGCGCCTGCTCGAGATCGCCGCTCGATTTCTCGGCGAGGCCCAGCTGCACGATCGCGCCCACGTCCTCCGGATGCTGCTCGAGGATCACCGTGAACTCGACCACCGCTTCGGGCACGTCCCCGAGCGCGGCGTAGGCGCGGCCCAGCTCCCAGCGCGCGTCACGGTCCTGCGGGTGGCTGCGCAGGCGGTCGCGCAGCTCGGCCACGCGCCGGTCGTAGTAGCCGGTGTTGAAGTACGCGACCTCGAGGTTGCGCTGCGCCACCTGCATCTTCGGATCGAGCTCG
>JAYUMO010000055.1:0-6103 GCA_043762555.1 Gemmatimonadaceae bacterium
CTCGAGGCGAACGCGGACAGCGGAGAGATGGAATTGAGCGCGCTGTATCCGGGCGTCACGCCGGACGATGTGCGCGGCGCCGTCGGCTGGCCCCTGCGCGTGCGCGACGCGCTTGGCGCGGTGGCGGCGCCGAGCGCGCGCGAGCTGTCGGTGCTGCGCGAGGTGCTCGATCCGCAAAAGCGATACCTCAAGGGCGGCGCCTGATGCCCGTGCCGGCCGCGGCCGCGACGCGCGGACAGCGCTATTGGCAGGCGAGCCGGAGCCCACGCTACTCGCTCCTCTTCGCGCTGCCGCTCCTGCTGGGCTACGAGGCGCTCGCGGTGGCGCTCCCGATGCGCGAGACGCAAGGGGTGCGCAACGGCGCCGAGGTGCTCCTGCGCTCGGTCTTCGACGCGGCGGTGGGAGCGTGGGGGGCGGCCGCGTTCGGTGCGGTGATGATCGGGCTGGCGGGATTCTTGGTGGTGCGCGACGTGCGGGCGAATGGCGCGCCGGCGCGGGGCAGTGTGTTCGCGAGGATGATGCTCGAATCGCTGCTGCTCGCCGCGGTGTTCGCGGTGACGGCGTCGCTGATTACGCGGCGGCTGCTCGACGTGGCGCACCTGCTCGCGATCGCGGCGCCGGCCGCCGACCCGATCGATGCGCCCACGCGGCTGATGGTCTCCCTCGGCGCCGGGATCTTCGAGGAGCTGCTCTTCCGCGTGGTGCTGGTGAGCGCCCTCCTCGCGGCGGCGCGCGTGGTGTTCGGCACCGGGGCCACGGCGAGCACGGTGATCGCCGTGTCCCTCTCGGCGCTCATCTTCTCGGCGTCGCACTACATCGGTCCCTTCGGCGACAAGCTGGCACTGCCATCGTTCCTGTTCCGCACCGTCGCCGGGCTCTTGTTCAGTGTGATCTACGTGCTGCGCGGCTTCGGCATCGTCGCGTGGACGCATGCGCTGTACGACGTGGGACTTCTCTTGCTCTCGGGGCCATGACGCATTCACGGATCATATTCACGATCCTCGCGCTCGTGCCCGCCGTCACGGCGGCTCAGCAGCGCAAGCCGGTGCTCAAGCAGATCAACGAGCCGCACGACTACTACTTCCGGGAGATGTACCTCCCGCAGGTGACCACCGGACCGAGCGCGGTGACGTGGAGCCCCGACGGCCGCGAGGTGATCTTCGCGATGAACGGCTCCCTATGGCGGCAAACGCTCGGCACCACGGCCGCCCAGCAGATCACCGGGGGGCACGGCTACGATCATCAGCCGGATTGGAGCCCCGATGGGAGGCGGGTGGCGTTCGTGCGATACGACCATGATGCGATGGAGCTGGCGTGGCTGGATCTCCCGACCGGTGCCGTAGCGCCGCTGACGCAGAACGGCGCGGTGAACGTTGAGCCGCGCTGGTCGCCGGATGGTTCGCGCATCGCCTTCGTCACCACACAGTTCGAAGGGCGGTTCAACATCGCCACGATCACCGTTGCGCCGGACGGCCGCGCGGGCGCGGCGCAACGCGTGACGCCGAGCCGGGACAGTCACTTGCTGCGCTACTACTACTCGGTGTACGACCAGTATCTGTCTCCCTCGTGGAGCGCCGACGGCCGCGAGCTGATCCTCATCTCGAACCGTGGCCATATCTGGGGCGCCGGCACCTTTTGGCGGCTCCCGCTCAGCGCGCCCGACTCGATGCGCGAAATCCACGACGAAGAGACATCCTGGCGTGCACGCCCCGACTGGTCGCGCGATGGGAAGCGTGTGGTCTACAGCTCATACGTCGGTCGCCAGCGCAACGCGCTCTGGCTGATGACGGCCGACGGAGGACATCCGTTCCAGCTTACCTACGGCGACTACGATGCCACGAGCCCGCGCTGGTCATCCGACGGCACGAAGATCGCGTACATCTCCAATGAGGGTGGCAATACGTCGCTCTGGACGATCGATCTGCCGGGTGGGAAGCGAACGCGCGTACAAACGAACGCTCTCTCTCCCGACATCTGGGGTCTCTCCACACTAGACCTCAAAGTCACGGATGAGCGCGGCGCTCCGACGGATGTGCGCGTCGCAGTGATCACTGCCGACGGGCGCTCCTGGGCTCCGAGGGGTGCGCTCCGCCATGCCGACGACTCATTTGATCGAACGGAGCGCGCCTTCGAGATCGGCTACTTCCACGCGCACGGAGGTGCGGAGGTCGTCTTGCCGGGGGGCCCGTACACCGTTCTCGTCACCAAAGGACTGGAGTACCGCGCGGAGACGCGTGTCGATAATGGCGCGAAGTTGGGCACGACGAAACTGACGGTTCAGCTGCATCGCATCGCCGACCTCCCCTCCGCCGGCTGGTACTCCGGGGACGTGCACGTGCACACGAATTACGGTGGCCACTACGTGGTCACGCCGAAGGGGCTTGCCTTCCAGGCGCGCGCGGAAGACGTGCACGTGATCGAAGGGCTCATCGTCAACAAGGAGGATCGCGTCCCCGACATCGCGTGGTTCACCGGCAAGCCCGACGCGGCGTCGAGCGGTACGACGCTCATCGTCTTCGGCCAAGAATTCCACACGAGCTACTGGGGGCACACGGGGTTGCTCGGGCTCGCCGACCACATCCTGCTCCCCGACTACGCGGCCTACACGGGTACGGCGGCGGCGAGCCTCGTGCCGATGAATGCGAACGTCCTGACGCTCGCGCACGCGCAGGGCGCGCTCGGCGGCTACGTGCACCCCTTCGACGGGCCGCCGGAGCCGACGGACACCGCGACGCCGCTCCACAACGAATTTCCGGTGGATGTCGCGCTGGGGCTCGTGGACTACATCGAGATCGTTGGCTTCAGCGACCATCGGGGCACCGCCGAGGTCTGGTACAAGATGCTCAATTGCGGCTTCCGCCTTCCCGCGGCCGCCGGCACGGATGCGATGACCAACTACGCCTCGCTGCGCGGGCCGGTGGGGCTCAATCGCGTTTTCGTGAAGAGCGGCGCGCTCCCGCTCACGCATGAAAAGTGGCTCGCGGCGCTCAAGGCGGGAAAGACGTTCGCCACCAACGGGCCGCTCCTCGAGATGACGCTGAACGGAAAGGGGATCGGGAGCGAGATCGCGCTCCCTCACGGCACGTCGAAGCTCACGGTGCGCGCGCGCATGCGATCCATCGTGGCGGTGGACCACGTGGAGATCGTCGTGAACGGCAAGGTGGTGGACTCGCTGCCGCTGAGCGCCGACCACAAGAGCGCGAGCGGCATCCGCACGATCGCCGTGAACAACAGCTCGTGGGTGACGGTGCGTGCGTGGAGCGCCCACTCGCAGGCGCCGATCCTCGATATCTATCCGTTCGCCACGACGAGCCCGGTCTACGTCACAGTGGGCGGCCGTCCCCAGCGTTCCACCGTCGACACGCGCTACTTCCTCGCCTGGCTATCGCGACTCTCCACGGCGGCGGAAGCCCACCCGGGCTACAATTCCAGCGCGGAGAAGAAAGAGGTGCTGGCGACGATCGGCCGCGCGCGCGCCGAGTTCACTCGGCGGCTGGAGCAAGCCGTGGAGTTCGGCCGGTAGCTAGAGTTGCGCTCGGAGCACGCGGTGGCCGTCGAACCAGGCGGCCCACACTGGAATGATGAAGAGCGTGAGCCCGACGTACGCCACAATGGTCACCGAGGGCGGGGGCGGCCCTTCGCTCGCCGCCGCATAGCCGAGCAGGGCGAACACGACGAAGCCAACGTACGCGTAGCGGCCGATCCTGTCGCGCGCGACGGTCGTCCGTGCGTACAGCCAGACGGCCACGGCGTAGAGCGCGAGCTCCACCAGCATCGTGCTCGCGCGCGAGTTCCAGAGCCCGAGGCCGACCATCGTCGTCGAGCCAGGCGCCAGCGGAAGGTCGGGGCGATGCGTGATCGCATCCAACACCCAATGCGAGAGTACGCCGAGGCCGATCACGATCGCGCCGCGCAGGTAGCGCGTCGCGAGGAAGTAGCCGCCGCCGAAGAGCAGCGCCCAGACCGCGCTCATGACGAGGCTGTGCGACCACGGATACGAATCGAAGGCGAGCGGCGTGAACGCGGTATCGCCGGGCGCGATGCGCACAGTCTCGATGCCGGCGATCAGGAAGATCGGCCAGAGCAGGTCGAGGAAGATCGGCGCCGCCATGAGCCAGCCGAGTGAGGCGCGGGGCGCGGCAGCTTTGGCCGCGAGACCAACAGCGAAGTGGCCGATGAACATCGCTCAGCCCTCCGGCTCTTGGCGGCCGGGCTGGATCTCCTTGCGTGGATCGAGCGGTCGCTCGAGGATTCCCGCGCGAGCCGGTCCGGCGACCGCGCGGTAGGCGACCACGCCGAGTCCCGTCACGACGGCCACCGTCGCGAGCGTGAGCGCGAGCGCGACACCGACGGTGAAGAGCAGGACGCCGGCGCCGATGAACGCCGCCGCGAGCAACATCTTCCCCAGCGGTCCGCGCGGCTGGAGCACGATCGTGCGCACGTGGGGAAGATCCGTCGGCGACGGGTCGCCGGCGGAGAGGATCACCGGATGGCGGTCGTCGCTCACGCGCTAGTGCTTGGAGTACACCGACGTCTCACCCGCCCTTGAGAAGGCGAGCACTTCGTAGGCCACCGGCGTCGCGCTCGCCATGCCCGGCGGACCCTGCACCATGCCGGGCACGGTGAGGCCGGCGATCTTCGGCCGCTGGTCGAGCATCCGAAGGATGTCCTCCGCCGGCACGTGCCCTTCCACCACGTAGCCGTGCACGAGCGCGGTGTGGCAGCTCTCGAGCGCCTTCGGCACACCGTTCGCGGCGTTCACTCGGTTCAACTGGTCGTCACTGACGTCTTTGACGACCACGGTGAAGCCCTGCTCGCGCATGTACTGTACCCAGCTGCCGCAGCAGCCGCAGGTGGCGGTCTTCCAGACCTCGACCGTCGTGCCGACAGCTCTTGTGGCGGCGTTCGCCACCGGCGCCACCGGCGCCACCGGCGCCACCGGCGCCACCGGCGCCACCGGCGCCACCGGCGCCACCGGCGCCTCAGCGGGCGGCGCGGCGAGCGATGGCTCGGTCGCGACGCGCGCGCCGTCGTCCCTCGACGGCCGGAAGAGCATGGCGGCGCCGACCGCGACCGCGCCGATGCCGATGCCGGCGGCGAGTCCCTTCATGGCACTGGATGTCATACGCTCCTCCGGAGACGCGGCGCGATGAGCCACATGATAGTTAGTGCGATGCGATCCACGAAAAATGACCGGCGGGCCCCCGTGGCGCCAGCGCGCTCACTTCAGCCGCGACTGAAGCGCTCCCGAAGGACACTTCGCCACCGCCGCCGCCACGGCGGCGGCGTCTGAATTCTCCGGACGCACCCACCGCTTCTGCTTCGGGTCGAAGACGGCCGGGAGCGTTCGCGCGCACACGCCGGAGTGGATACACACGGTGGGGTCGTAGGTGACCACGATCCCGTCGGTCTCGTAGGTCTGCTGCCGATCGCTCATCAGTCGGTCCCCTCACATCGCGGTCAGAATGTGCCCGGCTCCTTGAGCGGGGGTCGAGCACCCGGTAGTTCACCTCGACGGCGCGCCGGTCCGCCGGCAGCGCGGGCGCTTTCGCCGGCGCGATCGAGAAGACCGTGCTCTGGTGGGCGGACGGGTCCGCGTCGTCGCGGAGGATGAATTCCGTGCCGTACGTCTTCGTTCCCGGGTAGACCTCGAGCGCGATCCCGAGGTGGCGCGTGTACCACGCCGCGAGGGAGGGCGCATCGTCGGCGAAGAGGAAGACGCCGCCGATACCGTCGATTGTCAGCCGGTGTGCGCTCACGAGCCCTCCGGCCGCGCGAGCGGCGCGAATCGGAAGCAGGACACCACGTGGTCGTTCACGAGGCCGACCGCCTGCATGTAGGCATAGCAGATCGTGCTCCCGACGAAGGTGAAGCCGCGACGCTTGAGGTCTTTGCTCAACGCATCCGATCCCGCGGTGCGCGCGGGGATCCCCCGGTGGGTGCGCCGGCGGTTCACCACGGGGCGACCGTTTACGAAGCGCCAGACGTATGCATCGTACGAGCCGAACTCCCGCTGGATCTCGAGGAAGGCGCGCGCATTGGTCGCGAGCGACGCCACCTTCAACCGGTTCCGCACGATCCCCGGGTCGCGCATGAGCGACGC
>JAYUMO010000056.1:0-8554 GCA_043762555.1 Gemmatimonadaceae bacterium
GTGAAGGCCGCCGCATGACGCCCCCGCGGCTCGCAATCATCGGCGCCGGCAAGATGGGGCGCGCCGTCCGTGCGCTCGCCGACGAGCGCGGCTGGCCCGTGGCCGCGACCATCGGCTCCACGGCGGGCGGGATCACACGCGACACTCTCGCCGGTGCGACCGTGGCCATCGAATTCACGACGCCGGCGGCGGCGCCCGGGAATATCATCGCCTGCGCGAAAGCCGGCGTGCCCGTGGTGGTCGGCACCACCGGCTGGGACGCCGAGCGCGCGCGAGTGGAGCGCGAGGTGCTCGCCGCCGACGGCACGATGCTGGCGTCCCCGAACTTCGCGCTCGGCATGGTGATCTTCCAGCAGCTGTCCGAACAGCTCGGCAAGCTCGCGGCGGGCGCACCTGGGTACGGCGTGCACATCGTGGAGACCCACCACGCCGCCAAGCTCGACGCGCCGTCGGGCACCGGGCTCCTGATCGCGCGGCACACGAGCGCGGCACTTGGCCGCGAGATCCCGATCACGAGTGTGCGCGTGGGCTCGGTGCCGGGCAGGCATGAGCTCATCGTGGATGGACCCTTCGAACAGCTGCGGCTCGTGCACGAGGTGCGGGATCGGCGCGTGTTCGCGGAGGGCGCGCTCGCGGCCGCGGCGTGGCTCGTGGGGCGCAAGGGGATCTGTACAGTGCTCGGAATGCTCGAAGCGGGAGGTGCGCGATGATGGCGATAGCTGCGAAGCGGCTGTTCGGCTGTGGCACGGCGCTCGTCACCCCCTTCCGCGTGGATGG
Source organism: Gemmatimonadaceae bacterium (assembly GCA_043762555.1). Taxonomy (GTDB): domain Bacteria; phylum Gemmatimonadota; class Gemmatimonadetes; order Gemmatimonadales; family Gemmatimonadaceae; genus DATKOH01. The sequence goes on from JAYUMO010000056.1 coordinate 778, forward strand.
CGCCGTGGACGAGGCGGCGCTGCGCGCTCTCGTCGACTGGCAGATCGCGGAGGGGGTGCACTTCCTCGTCCCCTGCGGCTCCACCGGCGAAGCGGCCACGATGACGCCGGCCGAGCACCGCCGCGTGGTGGAGATCACCGTGGAGCAGACGCGCGGCCGCGTACCGGTGATGGCCGGCGCTGGCGCGAACGACACGAAGCGCGCCGTCGCGCTCTCCAAGGAGATGAAGGCGGCGGGCGCGACGCACCTGCTGCACGTGAGCCCGATGTACAACAAGCCGCCGCAGCGCGGGATCATCGAGCACTTTCGCGCCGTCGCCGACGCCACCAATCTCCCGGTGGTCGTCTACAACGTGCCGGGTCGCACGGGGAGCAACATCGAAGCGACCACCACTCTCGCCCTCGCGCAGATCCCGCACATCGTGGCGGTGAAGGAGGCGTCGGGGAACCTCGGCCAGATCCAGGACGTGATCCGCGACCGGCCGCCGCACTTCAGCGTTCTCTCGGGGGACGACTCGCTCACGCTCGCCGTGATGGCGGCGGGCGGCGATGGCATCATCTCGGTGATCTCGAATGCCACGCCGCGCTCCATGGCGGTGCTCGTGGATCGCGCCGGCGACGGCGACTTCGACGGCGCGCGCGCGTTGCACGAGCAACTCACGCCGTGGATGCACGCCGCGTTCATCGAGTCGAACCCGCTGCCGGTGAAGGCGGCGCTCGCGATGATGGGGCGCATCCAGAACGTGTTGCGTTTGCCGCTCGTGCCCTTGCTCGCGGCGCACGAGCCCACGGTGCGCGCCGCGCTCGTCGCGGCGGGTGCGCTCACGTGAGCGACGCGCTGGGCCTTCGCGGGCGCATCGAGGTGCTCGCCGCCGCGGGCGACAGCGCACCGGCGGGGAGCGAGCGCGCCATCGCCGACCTGCTCGATGCGCTCGAGCGCGGCGAGCTGCGCGCCGCCGAGCGCGGCGCCGACGGCGTGTGGCGCGCGGTGTCCTGGGTGAAGCAGGGGATCCTGCTCGCCTTTCGCACCGGGCGCGTGGTGGACATGTCACCGGGCGGCGCGTCCCCCTTCCAGTTCTACGACAAGCACACGCTGCCGACGCAGGACATTCCGATCGACCGCGGGGTGCGCGTCGTCCCCGGCGGATCCAGCATCCGCCGCGGAGCGTACGTCGCGCGCGGCGTGGTCTGCATGCCGCCGATGTACATCAACGCCGGCGCCTGGGTGGGGGCGGGGACGATGGTGGACTCGCACGCGCTCGTCGGCTCCTGCGCGCAGATCGGGGAGCGCGTGCACTTGAGCGCGGCCGCCCAGATCGGCGGCGTGCTCGAGCCGGTGAACGCGGCGCCGGTGATCGTCGAGGACGAAGCGTTCGTGGGCGGTAATTGCGGCGTGTACGAGGGCACCGTGATCCGGCGCCGCGCCGTGCTCGCGCCGGGCGTCTCGCTCACGCGCGGCACGCCGGTGTTCGACCTGGTGCACGAGCGCGTCTATCGCGCGGCCAGCGGCGCACCGCTCGAGATCCCCGAGGGTGCGGTGGTGGTGCCGGGGGCGCGACGGGTACCGGGCGGCTGGGGGGCGGAGCAGGGGCTCTCCTTACTCGCACCGGTGATCGTGAAATATCGCGATGGCTCGACCGACGCGGGCACCGCGCTCGAGGCGGCGCTCCGATGACCGCCGGCCCGGTCGCCATTATCGGACTCGGCTGCATCGGCGGGTCGCTCGCGCGCGCGCTCGTCGCGCGCGATGTCCCGCTGCGCGCGTGGGGCGAATCGGCGATCGATCGCGATCTCGCCGCCGCGGCGGGGATCCCCGTGAGCGCCGATCTCGGCGCGACGGTGCGGAGCGCGACGGTGGTGGTCCTCGCCGTGCCGGTGCCTGCGCTCGCGGCGGTCGCGGAGGCCGTATCGAGGGTGCAGCCCAACGCCTTGGTGATGCACACCGCGAGCCTGCAGGGTGCCGGCTTGCTCGGACTCTCCCCCGCGCTCGCCGCCCGGGTGATCGGCACCCACCCCCTCTCCGGTTCGCACGAGCGCGGATTCGCCGCGTCGCGCGCCGATCTGTTCGCCGGTTGCTCGGTGAGCGTCGAGGAGCGCGCGGACGCACGCGCGCGCGCGGCCGCCGGGTCGCTCTGGCGCGCGGCGGGCGCCGCGCGCTGCGATTTCCGCGAGGCCGGGGAGCACGACCTCCTGATGACGTGGGTGAGCCACCTGCCGCAGCTCACGGCGACGGCCTTGGCCGGCACGCTCGCGTCGCACGGCATCGCCGCGCGCGACGCTGGCACCGGCGCCCGCGACACGACGCGGCTGGCCGCGAGCCCGCTCGAGATGTGGGGCCCGCTTCTCACGCTCGCGCGCCCCCAGCTCGACATCGCCCTCGCCGCGCTCGAGGCCCGGATCGCCGAATTACGGCACGCGCTCTCCGCGCGCGACGGCGACGAGCTCGCCGGGCTCTGGGAATCCGCGCGCGCCTGGCGGCTCACCGCGGGGGACCCCCCATGATCGTGGGCGGGATCGTCCACGTGCCCGGCGACAAGTCGATCTCGCATCGCGCGCTCATCCTCGCGGCGCTCGCCGACGGCGTGTCCCATCTGCGCGACATCCTCACGTCTGCGGATATCGAGAGCACGGCGCGCGTGTTGCGCGCACTCGGGGCCGAGATCCCGCGGCTCGCGTCGTCGATGGAGATCGCGGGGCGGGGGCGGCGCGGGCTGCGCGCGCCGTCCACCGATCTCGACTGCGGGAACAGCGGCACCACCGCGCGCCTCATCGCCGGCGTCGTCGCCGGCCATCCCTTCGCCGCCCGCTTCACCGGCGACGCGAGCCTGAGCCGGCGCCCGATGCAGCGCGTGGCGAAGCCCCTCGAGGCGATGGGGGCCCGCGTCGCCTTCGAGCGCGGCGACGGCCTGCCGATGACCGTCCACGGTGGCGCGCTGCGCGCCCTCAAGTGGGAGACGGAGATGGCGAGTGCGCAGGCGAAGAGCGCCGTGCTCCTCGCCGGACTTGTGGCGGGGGTGCCGGTCGTCGTGCGAGAGCCCGCGCGGTCGCGCGATCACACCGAGCGGATGCTCCACGCCCTCGGGGTGGACGTGGACATCGTGGGCGATGCGGTGCGGCTCGAGCCGGTCGCCCGGATTGCTCCGCTCGACGTGCGCATCCCGGCCGATCCATCGTCCGCCGCCTTCATGGCCGCGCTCGCGGTGCTCGCGAGCGGCGGCGCGCTCACCGTGCCGGATGTGTGTCTCAATGTCACCCGCACCGGCTTCTATCGCGCGCTGCAGCGCATGGGCGCGCGCATCGAGCTGCACGCCGAGACGCCGCAGGGTGGGGAAGAGGTGGGCGCCGTGTTCGCTTGGGCCTCGTCGCTGCACGCGGCCGAGTTCGGCGCCGACGACGTGCCCGCGATGATCGACGAGCTGCCGCTGCTCGCGTGCGTCGCGTCGCGCGCGACGGGCACGACCGTCCTCTCCGGCGCCGCGGAGCTCCGCGTGAAGGAGAGCGACCGCATCGCCGCCGTCGTGGCGAATCTGCGCGCGGTCGGCGTCGCCGCCACCGAAAGCGCCGACGGCCTCACCGTGACCGGCACCAACGCTCCGCTGCGCGGCGCGGTCGCCACGCACGGCGATCACCGCATCGCGATGGCCTTCGGCGTCCTCGGCGCGCTCCCCGGGAATTCTATCGCGATCGACGATCCGAGTTGCGTGGCGGTCTCCTACCCTGGCTTCTGGGACGACCTGCGCGCGGCGGTGATGGGATGACCTCGCCCACCCCTCCCTTCTCGCCGCGCATCCGCGCTCCCGGCGCGCCCTTCGTGGTCGCGATCGACGGGCCCGCCGCCTCGGGGAAGTCTTCCACGGCGCAGTGGGTGGCGGATGAGTTGCACTTCCTTCACATCGACTCCGGCTCCCTCTACCGGGCCGCGACCGCCGCGGCGCTCGCGGCGCAGCCGAGCCGCCCTCTCGCGGAGGACGCGGTGCTGCGGGCCGCCACGGGGATCACCCTCGCCGCCACCGGCCGTTCCTTCCTCCCCGCGCGCGGCGGCGAGACGATGGACGATGCCCTGCGGAGCGTTGCTGTGACGCAGCACGTGAGTGAGGTGGCGCGGATGCCGCGCGTGCGCGATTGGGTGAATGCGCGGGTGCGCGACGCGGCCGCCGTGCGCGAGGTGGTGGTGGATGGCCGCGACATCGGGACGACCGTCTTCCCCGACGCCGACGTGAAGATCTTCCTCGTGGCGGACCCCTGGGAGCGTGCGCGCCGCCGGCTCGTGCAGCGCTACGGCCGCGCCGCGTCCGACGCCGAGATCGCGGAGGAGACCGAGCGGCTCGTGCAACGCGACGCTCGCGACGCGGCGCAGTCCGTCCCGGCGCCGCGCGCGGTGCTCATCGACACCACGTATCTCACCCAGGAAGAGCAGGTGGGGCGCATCGTGGCGCTCGTGCGGGTCGTCCGCGGGGGCTGACCCAGCCTCCACCGTTGCGGGAAGTGCTGGCGGCGTCTACCTTTAACGGTTCCCAAGCTCCGGCCATTGCCGCCCGCTCCGGCGCGCGGCGTGGACGCCGCCCCGTTCACCCCACAATCATCCTCGGCGCGGCGAGAGAAAAAGCCCGCGATCTGGAGAGACCGCACTTCATGCCCGAACTCGACGAGAAGCCCACCGACACTCCCCGCAAAGACCCGCTCCGCGGCCAGCTCCGATTGCTCGCCCACGGCGACAATCGCTGGGACGACGACGAATATTCCGCCGCCGAAGAAGCGGCGATGATCGAGCTCTACGCCGGCACGCTCGCCTCGATCGACGAAGGCGAGATCGTCAAGAGCAAGGTGCTCGATATCCGCGACAACATGGTGATCCTCGACATCGGCTTCAAGTCCGAGGGCGCCGTCCCGTTGGAGGAATTCAAGGACTTCCCGAATCTCGCGCCCGGCGACGAGGTCGAGGTCCTGCTCGAACATCTCGAGGACAACGAAGGCTCCGTCGTCCTCTCGAAGAAGAAAGCCGATTTCATGCGGGTGTGGGAGAAGATCCGCGTGGCCTACGAGAGCGATCAGCCGGTGGAAGGCACGCTCGTCAAGAAGATCAAGGGCGGTGTGGTGGTCGACCTCATGGGCGTCGACGCCTTCCTCCCCGGCTCGCAGATCGCGCTCCGCCGCGTGCCGAACATCGACGAGCTGCTCGGCCAGAAGTACGAATTCAAGATCATCAAGCTCAACAAGCGCCGCCGCAACATCGTCGTCTCGCGCCGCGTGATCCTCGAGGTCGAGCGCGCGGGCAAGCGCGAGCGGTTGATGAAGGAGCTCCAGAAGGACCAGGTGCGGAAGGGGATCGTCAAGAACATCACCGACTTCGGCGCCTTCATCGACCTTGGCGGCGTGGACGGCCTGCTCCACATCACCGACATGTCGTGGGGGCGCATCTCGCACCCGTCGGAAATGGTGCAGATCGGCGCCGAGCTCGAGGTCAAGATCCTCGACATCGATTGGGAGCGCGAGCGCATCTCGCTCGGCCTCAAGCAGCTGCAGAGCTACCCGTGGAAGGACGTCGCCGAAAAGTACCCCGTCGGCACGCGCGTGCAGGGGAAGGTGGTGTCGATCACGAACTACGGCGCGTTCATCGAGCTCGAGCCCGGCATCGAAGGGCTCGTGCACATCAGCGAGATGAGCTGGACGCGCAACGTGCGGCACCCGAGCAAGCTCGTCTCGATCGGCGAGGTGATCGAGGCCGTGGTGCTCAAGGTGGATCCGAACGAGGAGAAGATCTCGCTCGGCATGAAGCAGACCGAGCAGGATCCGTGGGTCGCGCTGCCCTACAAGTATCCGGTGGGCACGCGCCTCAACGGCAAGGTGCGCAACCTCACCTCCTTCGGCGCCTTCGTCGAGATCGAGCCGGGGATCGACGGCCTCATTCACATTTCCGACATGTCCTGGACCAAGCGCGTCCAACACCCGTCGGAAGTCGTCAAGAAGGGCGATGCGGTGGATGTCGTCATCCTGAATATCGACGCCGACAACAAGCGGATCTCGCTCGGCCTCAAACAGGCGGTCGAGGATCCGTGGCTCAAGATCGGCGAGAGCTATCCGGTGGGCACCGATCTTCCCGGCAAGGTGGTGCGCCTAATGGACAAGGGCGTCGTGGTGGACATCGGCAACGACATCGAGGGCTTCGTGCCGATCTCGCAGCTCACGGTGGACAAGCCGGTCACCAATCCGGCGGACGCCGTGTACGAGACGATGAACCTCGATCTGCGCATCCTCGAGGTGGACCCGATCCACCGCCGGATCGTGCTCGCGGTCACCGGCGTGCCGGCGGATCAGCCGCCGCGGCCGGAGACGCCGTCCAAGGTGATCCCGATGGAGTCCGAGGAGGCGCCGCCGCCCCCAGTGACGGACTCAGAAATAGAGATCGACGCCGACGCCGACGCCGAGTAGGCCGGCATTGCGGGACCGATCCTCTCGCGCCCCGCGGGCTCACGCTCGCGGGGCGCGAGGCATCTCGCTACCTTTTCCCCGATGAGCATGCGCGAGAAGCTCGAGCTCCTCGAGCGGCGGCGGGCCGAGAGCGAGCTCGGCGGCGGCGCGGACCGCTTGAAGGCGCAGCACGACAAGGGGAAGCTCTCGGCGCGCGAGCGGCTGGACGTGCTGCTCGATGACGGGAGCTTCGTGGAGCTCGACCGCTTCGTCGTGCACCGGAGCACCGATTTCGGGCTCGGCGACCAGAAGCCGTTCGGCGACGGCGTCGTCACCGGCTACGGGCGCATCCAGGGGCAGCTCGTCTACGTCTTCTCGCAGGACTTCACCGTATTCGGCGGCTCCCTCTCGGAGTCGCACGCCGAGAAGATCTGCAAGGTGATGGATCTCGCGGTGCGGAACGGCGCGCCGGTGATCGGCCTGAACGACTCGGGCGGCGCGCGCATCCAGGAAGGGGTCGTCTCGCTCGGCGGCTACGCCGGGATCTTCCTGCGCAACACGCTCGCGAGCGGCGTGGTGCCACAGATCTCCGCCATTCTGGGCCCGTGCGCGGGAGGTGCCGTCTATTCGCCGGCGATCACCGATTTCGTGTACATGGTGCGTGGCACGTCGTTCATGTTCGTCACCGGCCCAAGCGTTGTGAAGACGGTGACGCACGAGGACGTGACGATGGAGCAGCTTGGCGGCGCCGATACGCACGCCGGCACGTCGGGCGTCGCGCATTTCGCGTGCGATTCCGAATTCGCCTGCCTCGGCGCCATTCGCGAGCTCCTGCGGTACATCCCGCCCAACAATCTCAGCGAGCCGCCGCGCGGCGCGGCCACCGATCCGCGCGAGCGTCGCGATGAGGGGCTCCTCGAGCTGGTGCCGGACAGCCCGAACAAACCGTACGACATGCACGAGGTATTGCGCCGCGTCGTGGACGACGGCGCCTTCTACGAGGTGCACAAGGACTTCGCGCGCAATCTGCTGTGTGGATTCGCGCACCTGGGCGGGATGAGCGTTGGCCTCGTGGCCAATCAGCCGGCGGTACTGGCCGGCGTGCTCGACATCGACGCGAGCGTGAAGGGCGCGCGCTTCATCCGCTTCTGCGACGCGTTCAACATTCCGATCGTGACGTTCGAGGATGTGCCCGGTTTCCTCCCCGGCGTGGCGCAGGAGCATCACGGCATCATCCGGCACGGCGCGAAGCTCCTCTACGCGTACTGCGAAGCCACCGTGCCCAAGCTCACCGTCATCACGCGCAAGGCGTACGGCGGCGCGTACGACGTGATGAGCAGCAAGCACATCCGCGGCGATTTCAATCTCGC
>JAYUMO010000057.1:0-2735 GCA_043762555.1 Gemmatimonadaceae bacterium
GGTGATCCCATGCTCGCCATCCTCGGCGCGCAGCACGCGAAAGCCCTCCGCCTCGAGGATCCGGCGCAGGACCGACTGCAGATCGACGTCGTCTTCGACGACAAGAACGGCCGGGGAGCGCGCGGAGGGCTGCGTCATCGGCGGAACGATACCCGCGCCGAGGCGCGTGGCAAGGCATCCCCGTTGCGCGTGCGGTCGCGCCGGATAGACTACGGGCGTGCTGCGCCGCCGCGTGCGAGAGGGGAGCCGGGCCGGGACGATCGCCGCAGCGGCGACGGCGGGCGCACTCATCGCCCTCGGCTACGCGCACGGCGCGGCGCTCCGGCCGCTGAATTCCGTGGCTCACCTCCTCGTGGGCAGCCGCGCGTACTACATGGAATCGGTGAGCCTGCTGGTGACGCCGCTGGCGATCGCGGTGCACTTCGGCAGCGTGATCCTCTGGGGGATCGTGCTCGCCCTCCTCACCCCAGGGCTCACCGGCGGCCGCCTCTATCCGGCCTCGCTTTCCTTTGCGGCGCTCACCTGGCTCCTCGACTCCCGGATCGTCCCCGAGCGGCTCCGCCCGGGCTTCGAGAGCGGACTGTCCAGCTCCGAGATCGCCTTGCTCTATCTCCTCCTGGGGCTGAGCCTGGCGTGGGGGCTGGACCGGGAAAGGCGCTTCGCCACGGATGAGCGCGGATGAGCGCGGATGAGCGCGGATGAAAGCGGATCAGAGCGGATCTTCTCAAAAGGAACGATCCGCTCTGATCCGTTGCTTTCCGCGTTCATCCGCGGCAAAGCGCCGTTCGTACGGCAAAGTGCATACTGGAACTTGGGAACTAAGTCCGTCGTCATGCATTCGAAGGGCGGACGCGCACGATTCGTCTGGCACCGGACTTGCCTCTAATAATGAGTGCAGCCGCGGTCGAGCCTCATTGCACGAATGCGCCGCGTCCCACGAGGAGGGAGTGAATGGACTTTCTCGTCATGCTGGAGGACCCCGCGGAGAGCGCGCCACTCGCGCGGGTGGACTCGGTGGCCGAAGGGGAGGCCGCGTCGTCGCCGGTGCGCGACGTGGTCACGCTCTACGGCACGCCGAGGGTGGAGTCGCTCGCGCTCGCGCTGGCCGCGGCGGTGGAGAGCCAGCGGCGCGGGACGACGAACAAGAACAATGCGGCAATGCACCTGGGTCTCTGGCCGGAGCGCGGTGCGGTGGGCGATGCGGCCTGGCGCGACACCGCCACCGGGGAGCTCGTCACCCGGGATCTCGCGATCCCGCTCGACGTGCTCACCGCGACGGCCGACCAACTGCTGAGCGAGTTCGGAACGGTCCTGCGCAAGCTCATTGCCGGGCTCGCGATGCCCGACTGGCCCGAGGGAGCATGGCGCGCCATTTCCCTCACCCTTCCCCGTCCGGCGATGGCCGCCGCGGAGGGGGCGCTCGACGACATGCGCCAGGCGGATCAATTCACCTTCGACTACGAGGACGAATAACGAGTCATTCCGCGTCAGACCGTGTACGGACAGTGTCCACGGGGGGTGCCCGTCCGGGCACCCCCCGACCCACATCTTGACTGGTCAAGGTTCCGCAGGCAGGGTTCGCTCAGATTCACGAGGAGGACCATCGTGGTCCGCAGATCGAAGGCGAAAGCCCGACGGTCGTCGGGCGGCAGCGAACACATCTTCGAAGATGGCACCCGACGCCTCTGGAGCGCCGGCCGCACTCTCACGCCGCACGGGTCGAACGCGGTGGTCTTCACCTGCATCAGCGATTCCCGCGAGGCGATGCGCGCGGTGAAGCTGGATGCGGAGCTTCCCTTGCTCGAGACAGGGCCGGAGCGGTTGAGGATGCTCCTTGAGGTGGCGCCGAGGCTCGGCAAGCTCTAACGGCGGGTCTCGGCACTCGGCACTCGGCACTGGGGAACTACCGCGGCGGCGGCGGGTGTGCATGGGACGCGCGGGTCGGCGTCCCATCTGCGCACTCACTCTCGGAGGGTGCCATGCGCCGTCTCGCGTTCGTACTCGGACTCATCGTCGTTGCCGCCGTCGTGCCGTGTCCCCTCATGGGCCAGGCGGCTTCTCCCGCTCCGACTCCGGGGTCGACGATCGTCGTGACCGGCCGGGCAGAGAGGAAGATCCCCGCCGACCGGGCCAGCATCTCCATCGCTGTCGAGACGCGCGGCCCAACCGCCGCCGCTGCCGCGTTCGACAATGCGCGACTGCAGAAGGCGGTGCTGCAGGCGCTGCGCGGCGCGGGGGTCCAGGATGCCCAATTGAGCAGCGCGGGATACAGCGTCGAGCCTAATTGGCGCGAGGATGACCGGGGTCGGCCGTCCAAACGCGACGGCTACGTCGCCGAGAATTCGATCTACGTCGAGGTCACGGAGCTGGACCGGATCGGCGTCTTCATCGACGCGGCGCTCGCTGCGGGGGCCACGAACGTCGGAGGGGTCCAGTTCACCGCGACGAACACCGAGGAGGCGCGGCGCGCAGTACTCGCAGCCGCGATTATCAACGCCCGCGGTGATGCCGAGACGATGGCGAAGGCTGCCGGCGGGACCCTCGGTCGGCTCATCGAGGTGAGTACGGAGCGGTTCGATCCGTCGCCGCGGATGTTGCTGCAGGAAGTCCGGGTGACTGGACCAGGCGGCGGCCCCACCGAGATCGCGCCGCGCGAGATCGAGGTGAGTGTGATCGTCGCCACGCGATGGAGTTTGGTGACGCCGTAGCCTCTTGCGTGGCGCGACCGCTTGGAT
>JAYUMO010000058.1:0-10704 GCA_043762555.1 Gemmatimonadaceae bacterium
GAGGTGGTCGTCGGGCTCGTCGTCGAATGCGCGAAGCACCCCGACGCCGATCATCTCTCCGTCACCAAGGTGGACGCCGGCACCGGAGAGCTGCTCGACGTGGTGTGCGGCGCGCCGAACGTGGCGGCGGGGAAGAAGTATCCCTTCGCGCCCGCGGGCTCGACGCTCCCGGGCGGCCTCAAGCTGGAGAAGCGCAAGATCCGCGGCGCCGTCTCCAACGGAATGCTCTGCTCGACGCGCGAGCTGGGGTTGGGCGATGAGCACGAGGGGATCCTCGAACTCGACACCGACGCGCCTCCCGGTACGCCCTTCCTCGCGGCGATGCCGGTGGGCGACACGCGCATCGTCGTGGACGTGACGCCCAATCGTCCTGATCTCCTCTCGCATCTCGGCCTCGCGCGCGAGCTCGCCGCCGCCACCGAGACCGAGATGCAGGTGCCGGAGATCGCCGGTGCGCCCGCGGTGACCGTTTCGGCGCCCGAGCACCACGCCGGCGAGCTCTCGGCGGGGAGCGTGCGGGTCGCGCTCGAGGACTTTGTCGGCTGCCCGCGCTACATGGGTGTCGTGATCCGCGGCGTGAAGATCGGCGCCAGTCCCGCGTGGCTCACCGAGCGCGTGACGTCGGTCGGCAGCCGGCCGATCAACAACGTGGTGGACGTCACCAACTACCTGCTGCACGAGCTCGGTCAGCCGATGCACGCCTTCGACGCGGCGAAACTCGCCGGCGGCGCGGTGATCGTTCGCCGGGCGCGCGCGGGAGAGACGCTCGTGACGCTTGACGGCGTGCCGCGCACGCTCACCGACACGATGACGGTGATCGCCGACGCGGAGCGCGCGCAGGCGATCGCCGGCGTGATGGGCGGCAGTGACAGCGAAGTGACCGACGCCACCACCGACCTCTTCCTCGAAGTCGCGCACTTCGACAGCGCGTCGGTGCGCCGCACGCGCCGCGCGCTCGGCCTCTCCACCGATGCGAGCTATCGCTTCGAGCGCGGCACCGATCCCGAGCTGCCGCCGCGAGCGCTCGCCCGCGCGGTGCGCATGCTCTTGGCGGTGGCCGGCGGCACCGTGGATGGGGCGCCGGTGGATCTTCACCGCGTGCAGAAGCCGCGGCGGCAGATCGCGCTCGACCCGGAGCGGGTGGGTCGCCTGCTCGGCGATGTCATCCCGACGCCGCGCATCGCCGCGTTGCTGCGCAGTGTCGGCTTCGAGATCGCCGACGCTGGCGCGGGACACCTGATGGTGATCGTGCCGTCGTGGCGACCCGACGTCACCGCCGAGGTGGATGTGCTGGAGGAGGTCGCGCGGCTGCATGGCTACGACGCGCTCCCGAGCGGGTTGCGGGCCGGCCGCCCCAGTACGGTCCCCGACTCGCCGGTGCGGGTGGTGGATCGTCGCGTGCGCGAAGCTCTGGCGGGCGCCGGGCTGCTGGAGGCGCGCACGCTTCCGTTCGTGCGCGGCGCGTCCAGCGGCTACGTGCGGGTCACCAATCCGCTCGCGGCGGACGAATCGTATCTGCGCCGCGACGTGCTCGAATCGCTCGCGCGGGCGGCCGAGCGGAATCTCGCGCACATGCACGGCGACGTGCGTCTCTTCGAGATCGGCGCGACGTTCGCGCCGGGCAGCGGGCCGCTCCCGCGCGAGGAGATGCGCGCCGCCGCGCTGATCATGGGCCATCGACGCCCGCCGCACTGGACGGAGAGCAAGCCGCCGGACTTCGATGAGTGGGACGCGAAGGCGCTCGGCGAGCGCATGGCCGCGTCGGCCTTCCCGGGCTCGGTGGTGGAGTTGCGTGGTGGGGCGCCCGGCGCGCTCTGGGAGATGGTCGTGGATGGCAGGCCGCGAGGCGTCGTGCGCCGCCTGTCGCTCGACGCGCCGGTGTGGGCGGCGCCCGCCTTCGGCGTCGAGCTCACCCTGCTCCTCATCGCGAACGCCCCGGTGGCCGAGCCGGGGAAGTCCGCCTATCCGGCGTCGAACGCCGATCGTGACGCCGACAACACGCCGGCACGCACCCACCGCCGCTTCCGGCCGCTCCCGACCACGCCCGCGTCCTCCTTCGATCTCGCGCTGCTCGTCCCGAACGATCTCTCCGCGGCGCGTGTGGAGGCGGTGATGCGCGCGGCGAGCGGCGAGCTGCTCGAGTGGATCGAGCTGATGAGCGAGTTCCGCGGCGCCGGCGTCCCCCATGGTATGCGCAGCGTCGCCTGGCGATTGACGTTCCGCCATCCGGAGCGCACTCTACGGGAGAAGGAGATCGCCGGCCGGCGCGACAAGGTGCTCAAGACCCTCGACGGAGAGCTCGGTGTCCGACAGCGAACGTCCTGACGTAGCCGCCTACCAGGAGCTCGAGCAGCTCATCCGCGCGCTGGGCGACGAGATGGCGGCGTGGCGCCGCCGCGCGCATGAAGCGGAAGCGCGGCTGAAGGAAGTGGCGCCCGACGCCCTCAAGAACATCGGCACCGGGCCGAGCGCCGACGCGCTCGAGCGGGAGAACCGCGATCTGCGCCACCGCCTCGACGCGGCGAAGAAACGCACTAAGCAGCTGCTCGACCGAATGCGCTTCCTCCGCCAGCAGCACAACGCGGGAGCCGAGCGATGACCAAGAAGACCTCGGTCAAACTCTCGATCGTCGGCGAGGAGTACACGGTTCGCACCGACGAGCCGCCGGAGCACACGCGCGCGGTCGCCGAACACGTGGACCGCACGATCCGCCAGGTGCAGGACGGCGGGGTGGGGGACCCGCGCAAGGCCGCGATCCTCGCATCGCTCCAGATCACCGACGAGCTGTTCAAGGAGCGCGCCACCCACGCCGAGTTCGCGCAGCAGCTCCGCGCCTTGAGCGCCGAGGTGCGGCGAATGCTCCCCCCGGCGAAGCGGTAGCGCGCGGCGGACGACGACCCGCCCGGCGTAGATCCGGGAATCGGTGATGGCATGACAATTTTTTGTGTACTGCAGTACACCAACGTTGTTCTTCCTCCACCGGTTCCCGATTCCCGATTCCCGAAACTTTCCCGACGATCGTCGTACGCGTAGTTCGCCGAGGCCGAGACCGGCACCTCGCGTTGCCTTTTCCCCGGCCCCCGCGTACTTTCCGGCCAGGTACCCGGTCGAGTGGCCCTGCCACCAGCGATCGTCATGCCGGAGCGTCCCATCCCGCGCCCTACGTCGGCGCCGGACCGGCCGCCTGGATGCGTTCGCGGCGAGTCGCTCCGCCGACGTGAGACCCTGTCTGCGCGGCTTCGCCGCGCTGGAGCATAGATCGTATGCCGACTTACGCGCTCTTGGCCGCGCTCGGGACTATCGTCGCCGCCGCGGCCTTTTTCGTGCTCGGACGCGCCGCCGGCCGCCGCGCCGAACGCAGCGCCCAGGTGGCCGCCCGCGCCACCGCCGAAGAGACCGCCCGCCGTATTCTCGAGGATGCGGGCCGCGAGGCCGAGACGCTGCGCAAGGCCGCTGTCGTCGCCGGCAAAGAAGAGACGATGCGGCTTCGCGAGGCGTGGGAGCAGGATGGGGCGAAACGGCGCGAGGAGATCGCGCTCGCCGAGCGCCGCATCCAAGAACGCGACACGGCGCTCGACCGTAAGCTCGACCTCGTCGAACAGCGCGACAAGGACGTCGCGCGCCGCGCCACCGACCTCGGCCGCCGCGAGAAGTTCGTCGAGGACCGCGCGATCGAGCTCGAGAAGCTGATCGCCGATGAACGCCACCGGCTGGAGATGCTCGCCGGGATGTCGGCGCAGACGGCGAAGGCTGAGCTGATCGCCCGTCTCGCCGAGGAGGCGCACGCCGAGGCCGCGAACCAGCTGCGCGAGATCCGCGAGAACGCCAAGCGCAACGCCGAGCGCGAGGCGAAGAAGATCGTCGCGCTGGCGGTGCAGCGCATCGCGTCCGAGCACAGCTCGGAGATCAGCGTCTCGTCGGTGTCGCTGCCGAACGACGAGATGAAGGGACGTATCATTGGACGCGAGGGGCGGAACATCCGCGCCTTCGAGCTCGCCACGGGCGTGGATGTGATCATCGATGACACGCCGGACACCGTCGTTGTCTCGGCGTTCGAGCCCGTGCGCCGCGAGGTCGCCCGGCTCGCCCTCACCAAGCTCGTGGCCGACGGGCGCATCCACCCGGGGCGCATCGAAGAAGTGGTGGCGAAGTCGCGTCTGGAAGTGGACGCGCAGATCCGCGAGCTCGGCGAGCAGGCGGCGTACGAGCTGGGCGCGCACGGGCTGCACGAGGAGTTGATCAAACTGATCGGCCGGATGCAGTTCCGCACGAGCTACGGCCAGAACATCCTCCATCATTCGAAGGAGGTCGCGAACCTCGCCGGGATCATGGCCGCCGAGCTCGGGCTGGATGTCGTGATGGCGAAGCGCGGCGCGCTGCTGCACGACGTGGGCAAGGTGCTCACGCACGAGCACGAGGGCACGCACGTCCAGCTCGGCGTCGAGGTCGCCACGCGCTACGGCGAGCATCCGCTCGTGATCAACATCATCGCCGCGCACCACGACGACGTGCCGCACGAGAGCGAGATCTCGGTGCTGGTGCAGGCGGCGGACGCGATCTCGGGCTCGCGCCCCGGGGCGCGTCGCGAGGCGTTCGAAACCTACGTGAAGCGGCTCGAGGGGCTCGAGCGCATCGCGTCGAGCTACACCGGCGTGGACAAGGTGTTCGCGATCCAAGCGGGGCGCGAGATCCGGGTGATCGTGAACTCGGAACTGGTGAACGAGCAGCGCATGACCTCGCTCACCGAGGAGATCGCGCGGCGCATCGAGAGCGAGCTGCAGTATCCCGGGCAGATCAAGGTAGTCACGATCCGCGAACAGCGTGCGGTGGATTTTGCCCGCTGAGCGGATCGACGGCACGGCGATCGCGCTCGCGATCCGCACCGAGGTGGCCGCGCGCGCGCGAGCGCTGTCGGCGCGCGGCGTGCGCCCCGGGCTCGCGGTGGTGGTCGTGGGCGACGATCCAGCGAGCGCCGTCTACGTGCGCGCCAAGGGGAAGGCCTGCGAGGAGGCGGGGATGCATTCCGTCACCATCCGGCTCCCCGCCGAGACCACGCAAGACGCGCTGCTCGCGCAGGTGCGCGCGCTCAACGGCGACGCCGCGATCCACGGGATCCTCGTGCAGATGCCCCTCCCCAAACACATCGATCCTGACCTCATCCTCCGCACGATCCTCCCCGAGAAGGATGTGGACGGCTTCCACCCCGTGAACGTCGGCAAGAATCTGATCGGCGAGAAAGATGGCTTCGTGCCGTGCACGCCGGCGGGGGTGCAGGAGCTGCTCGTGCGCAGCGGCGTGGAGACCAAGGGCGCGGAATGCGTGATCGTGGGGCGCAGCAACATCGTCGGCAAGCCGATGATGGCGCTCATGGTGCAACAGGGGCGCGGCGCGAACGCGACGGTCACCGTCTGCCACAGCGCCACCAAGGATCTCGCGGCGCACACGAAGCGCGCCGATATCCTGATCGTCGCCGCCGGCCGCGCGAACATGGTGACCGGCTCCATGGTGAAGCCCGGCGCGGTAGTGATCGACGTCGGGATCAACCGGGTTGTCGACGCCACCACCAAGAGCGGCACACGCCTCGTGGGCGACGTGGAGTTTGCCACCGCGAGCGAGGTCGCGTCGAAGATCACGCCCGTCCCCGGCGGCGTGGGCCCGATGACGATCGCCATGCTCCTGCAGAACACGGTGCGCGCGGCGGAGCGGAGCGGGCCGCGATGATCCCCGCGGCGGCGCTGCCCGGCGCGACGGCGGAGAGCGCCCTCGGCGTGGCGGCGTTGCTGGATGTCGCCAAGGACATCCTCGAGGGGGCCTTCACCCCGCTCTGGGTGCGCGGCGAGGTGAGCGAGTTCAAGCAGCACCGCAACGGGCACTGGTACATCTCGCTCAAGGAGGACCGCTCCACGCTCCGCTGCGTCGTGTGGGCGCGCGACACCTCGCGCATTCCCGCGCCGCCGGCGGTGGGCGACCAAGTGAGCGCGTACGGGCGCGTCTCCTTCTTCGCGGCGAAGGGGGAGATGCAGTTCGCCGTGACCGCGATGGAGGCGGCCGGCGATGGGCTCTGGCAGCGCCGCCTCGAGCTGGCGCGCGCGCGGCTCGCGGCCGATGGGTTGCTCGCCCTCGAGCGGAAGCGCGCGCTCCCGCAGCTCCCGAAGTGCGTCGCTGTCGTGACGAGCCCCGACGGCGCGGTGCTGCACGACATCGTGACGGTCATCCATCGGCGCTGTCCCTCGGTGACGATCGCCCTCTCCGCCACGCGCGTGCAGGGCGAGGGGGCGGTGGAGGAGATCGTGGCCGCGATCGAGCGCGTGAGCCGGTGGGGGGGCGCCGACATCGTGATCGTGGGGCGCGGCGGCGGATCGCGCGAGGACCTGCAGCCGTTCAACGAAGAGGCCGTGGCGCGCGCACTCGCGGCGTGCGCGGTGCCGACGATCTCCGCGGTGGGGCACGAGACCGACGTCACCCTCTGCGACCTCGTGGCCGACCGCCGCGCCGCCACGCCGAGCGCGGCGGCGGAAATGGCGGTACCCGATGTGGCCGTCTTGCGGGCGGCGATCGCGCAGCGCGCGTCGCGACTGCGGACGGCGCTCGAACGGCGTGCGGCGCTGATGCGCGAGCGGGTGACCCGCGCCGCGCGGGAGATGCGAGTGGCGATGGAACGGGACCTCGACCGCCGGCGCGCCCGGACGGGTGCCGCCGGCGGGCGGCTGCACGCACTGAGCCCGCTCGCCACGCTCGAGCGCGGCTACGCCGTAGCGCGCGACGTGCAGTCGCGACGCCCGATCACCAGCGCCGGCGCGCTCCCCCGCGGCGCCCGCTTCGATCTCGTGCTGCGCGACGGCGCGGTGCGCGCCACGTCCGACGGTCCGGCGCCGGCGCCGGCGAGCGAATAGCGATGGCCGCAAAAAGTAACTTCACGTTCGAGGAGGATCTCGCGCGCATCGAGGCCATCGTCGAGCAGCTCGAGCGCGAGGAGATGCGCCTCGACCAGGCGCTCACGCTCTTCGAGGAGGGCGTCGAGCGCTTGCGCCGCGCGGCCGCCGCGCTCGCCGACGCCGAGGGGAAGGTCCGCCGTCTCGTGGAGCAGGCCGACGGCGGCGTCACCCTCGCCGGCGACTGACCGCGTGACCTCCCGCGCCGGCGACCGCGCGGCGGTGGACGGGGCGCTCATCGCGCTGTGCGCCCGCGCGCTCGGCGATGTGCCGCGCGTGATCGGCGACGCGATCCGCTACAGCTTGCTCGGCGAGGGGAAGCGGCTCCGTCCGCTGCTCGTGCTCGCGGCGTATCGGGCCTCGGGGGGCCAAGGGGACGCGACGCTCCTCGCCGCGGCGGTGGAGGTGGTGCACGCCTACTCGTTGGTGCACGACGACCTCCCCTGCATGGACGACGATGCGGTGCGCCGAGGGAACGCGACCACGCATGTCGTGTTCGGCGTCGCCGTCGCGACGGTGGCGGGGGTGGCGATGGTGCCGCTCGCGGCGCGCGCCGCCCTCGAGGGCGCGGAGGCGCTCGGGTTGCCCGCCGAGGTGCGACGCGCCATCGTTCGTGAGCTCATGAGCGCTTCCGGAGCCGGCGGCATGGTGGGAGGTCAATTGCTCGATCTCGAGACGGAAGGACGTGATCTCACCGTGCGCGAGCTCGAGCGCATCCACCGCGCCAAGACGGGCGCCTTGATCCGGGCGGCGGTGCGCATCGGTGGACGCGCCGCGGCGCTCGACGACGCCGGGATGGCGGCGCTCACCCGCTACGGCGAGGCCGTGGGGCTCGCCTTCCAGATCGCGGATGATGTGCTCGACGCCACCTCCACCACCGAAGCGCTCGGCAAGACGGCGGGCCGGGATGCGGCGCGCGGCAAGCGCACCTACCCCGCGCTGCTCGGCGTGGACGGCGCGCGGGAGCGGGCGGCGGCGCTCGCCGAGGAGGGCTGCGCCGCGCTCGTGGGCGTCGGCGTCCGCCCCGCCGAACTCACCGAGCTCGCGCGCTTCGTCGTCGCCCGACCGAGCTGAACTCAAGACCGACCTCAACAACAGAACCCCCGGCTCATGTCCGTCCTCGAACGCGTCAACCTGCCCGCCGATCTGAAGCCTCTCTCGCGCGCCGAGCTCCGCACGCTCGCCGACGAAGTGCGCGCGGCGCTCATCGATTCCTGTTCGCGCACCGGCGGCCACATTGGCGCCGGGCTGGGCGTGGTCGAGCTCGCGGTGGCGCTGCATCACGTGTTCGACGCGCCGCGCGACCAGCTCGTGTGGGACGTCGGCCACCAGGGCTACCCGCACAAGATGCTCACCGGTCGCAAAGGGGAGTTCGAGAAGCTCCGGCAGCAGGACGGCATCTCGGGCTTCCTCAAGCGCGACGAGAGCGAGTACGACGTGTTTGGCGCCGGCCACGCGGCCACCGCGATCTCGGCGGCGCTCGGCGTGGCCGTGGGGCGCGATCTCAAGGGCGAGGACTACCGCGTGGTGGCGATCCTCGGCGATGGCGCGCTCACGAGCGGGCTCGCGTACGAGGGGATGAACAACGCCGGCGCGAGCGGCCGCGACCTGATCGTCATCTTGAACGACAACGAGATGTCGATCGCGCCCAACGTCGGCGCGATCTCGCGCTACCTCGGCACCGTGCAGCGCAATCCGATCTACAACCGCGTGCGCGACGCGATCGGCAACGTCGTGGGCGAGTTCCCCGCGCTCAGCCACCTGGTGAAACGGTGGGAGGAGAGCATGAAATCCTTCCTCACGCCGGGGGTGCTCTTCGAAGAGCTCGGCTTCCGCTACTTCGGGCCGGTGGACGGCCACGATATCGACATGCTCGTGGACACGCTCGCGGCGGTGCGCACCATGCACGGCCCGCGGCTGGTGCACGTGATCACGCAGAAGGGGAAGGGTTTCCCGGCGGGGGAGCACCACGAGAAGTGGCACGCGCTCCCGGCGGGGCACGATCCGGCCACCGGGAAGCAGAAGCAACCGTCGTCCGCGAATCCGGCGTACACCGCGGTGTTCGGCGAGGCGCTCACGGAGCTCGCGCACGCGCACGCGGAGCTCGTCGCGATCACCGCGGCGATGCCGGCCGGCACGGGCACCGGCATCTTCGCCAAGGCGCACCCCACGCGCTTCTTCGACGTCGGCATCGCCGAGGGGCACGCCGTCACCTTCGCCGCCGGGCTCGCGACGCGCGGACTGCGCCCGGTGTGTGCGATCTACTCCACGTTCCTCCAGCGCGCGTACGACAGCATCATCCACGACGTGAGCATCCAGCGCCTGCCGGTGATCTTCGCGATGGACCGCGCCGGCCTCGTCGGCGAGGACGGCCCGACGCACATGGGGCTCTACGACATCGCGTATCTGCTCGCCGTCCCCGGCATGGTGGTCACGGCGCCCAAGGATGGCGCCGAGATGATCGGACTGCTGCGCGCGGCGCTCGCCTACACCGCCGGCCCCTTCTCGCTCCGCTATCCGCGGGACGCCGCGCCAGATCTCCCGCCAAAGGCGACCACGGTGCCGCCCGTCCCCTTCGCCACCTGGGAGGTGCTGCGCCAGGGGCGCGACTTCGCGATCCTCGCTGTGGGGACGATGGTACTCCCCGCGCTCGCGGCGGCCGAGGCGCTCGCGGTGGAGGGGATCGACGTGACCGTCGTGAACTGCCGCTTCGTCAAGCCACACGATGAGGTGACGCTCACCGCGATCGTGGGCACGCATCGCCACATCCTCACGGTGGAGGAAGGCACGGTGGTGAACGGCTTCGGCGCGCACATGGCGGCGGTCATCGAATCGATCGATCCGGCGGTGCGGGTCGGCGTGCACGGCGTGCCCGACCGCTTCATCGAGCAGGCGCCGCGCAAAGTGCAGCTCCAGTGGACGGGGCTCGACTCCTCCGGCATCGCGATGCGCGTGCGCGCGCTGCTCGAGAGCGAGGCGGTGGCCGGGTGACGATGCGCGTCGGCGTCGTCGGGCTCGCGCGCCACGCCGGACTGCCGGAGGTGATGCAAACGCTGCGCGATCGCGCGCCGGCGCTGGGGATCACGCTCGTCTTCCAGACCGAGCTCGAGCACACCGTGGCCGAGACCGAGCGGCTGGATGACGCGACCAACATCGACGTGCTCATCACCTTCGGCGGCGACGGCACCATGCTGCGCGGCGCGCGCTTGCTTGGCGCGCGGCAGATCCCGATCCTCGGCGTCAATCTCGGTCGGCTCGGTTTCCTCACCGCGTGCGCGGGCCACGAGTTCGAGCGCGGGCTCGCGCTCCTTGCCGCCGGCGATTACGTCGTGGAGTCGCGCATGGCCTTGGAGGCCCGCTGCTCCAACGAGCCGGAGAAGCGGTGGCGCGCGCTGAATGAGGTGGTGCTGCACAAGGGCGGGCGCGCGCGGGTGTTCCGGATCCACGCCAAGGTGGACGGCGAGCTGATCGGCGCCTACGCGTCCGACGGCCTGATCGTCGCCACCCCCACCGGCTCCACCGCGTACAACCTCTCGGCCGGCGGCCCGGTGGTGGCGCCGAACGTGGAGTCCATGATCCTGACGCCGATCTCCCCGCATACGCTCGGACTCCGACCGGTGGTCCTGCACCCCGCCGCCGAAGTGACGCTGCAATCGGACGGTTCGCCGCAGGAGCTTTTGGTGACGATCGACGGCCAGGTGGGCACCACCTTTTCGCCCGGAGACACGCTCACCGTGCACCGCGCCGCCCGGTCGGTGCTCGTGATCCGCTT
>JAYUMO010000059.1:0-9217 GCA_043762555.1 Gemmatimonadaceae bacterium
GCGAGGAGTGCGTGCTTGTCGATCGGCGCGGTGACGATGCCGGCCACGTCGCCGCGGCGCGCGAGCGTCACCGCTCGTTCGATCGCTTGGGCCGCCAGCGCGCCGGCCATCGCCTCGCCGCCGTCGCGCGACCAGCGCCCCGTGGAGTCCTGGACGGCCGTCGCGGTGCCGGCCGGGCCCACGATCACCAGGTCACACGCGGCACGGACACGCGAGTTGGCCGCGGCGGCGGCAATGATCTCGGGCCCGATGCCGCGCGGGTCGCCGAGCGTGACCGCCAGCCGCGGGCGGGTCACGTGGCGCGCTCGTCGCGCAGCACGCGATACAACGTTTTCGCCTCGGCGCGGCTCACGCTCTTGTTCTTGCTAATCCCCGCGGTGAGCTCGATCTCCAGGGTGCGTTCCGCATAGTCGATCCGCAGCCGGTCGCCGGGGTTGATCTCCGACGCGGCCTTGGCCCGCACGCCGTTCACGAAGACGGCGCCCACGTCGCACGCCGCCTTCCCCTCGGTGCGGCTCTTCACGAGGAGCAGCCGCTTGAGCGCGAGGTCCGTGCGCACGGCGCTACGTGCGCACGGCGCTAGAGGCGCACGACCACGAACGTCTGCCGCCGCAAGATGTCGATGTAACGCCGGATCGCCTTCTCCTGCGCCAACTGCTCGCGGATCTTGTCGTGCCAGTCGGTCACCGACGCCTCGCGCTCCCCTTCCTTCGTCACGAGCTCCACCGTGAAGTACTTCGGCACGTTGCGCTGCTTGTCCTCCATCGCGAACGGCTGGAGGATGTCGCCGGCGTGGTGTCCCCCGATCGCCGTCTGGTACTCCACCGGCAGCTGCGCCTGCGGGAAGGGATTGAGGATCGCCTTCTCCTCGGTGGGATCGTGGTATTTGCGTACGAGGCTGTCGAATTTGGCGCCCGCGCGCCACAGGGCCGCCACCGAATCGGCGCGGCGCGCGGCGGCGGAGAAGTCCGCCGAGTCCAGCTTGGCCCGGATCAGGATGTGGCGGCCCTTCACCTCCGACGGCTGCACCCGGTCCACGCGCACGATGTGCCAACCGAAGGGCGTGCGGAAGGGCGGGCTCACTTGCCCCGGCAGCATGGAGAAGTACACGGCGTCGAATTCGGGGACGAAGTCGCCGCGGCGGCGCCAACCGAAATCGCCGCCCAGCTCCCGCGTGCTGAGATCCTGACTCTCGCGCTTGGCGATCTGCTCGAAGTCGCCCCCCTTCTTGATCTCGACGTACAACGACTCGGCCTTGTAGTACGCCACGGAATCCGCGTGCGCACGCGGCTGCGGCACCACCACCACCTGCCGCAGCGTCACGGTGGACGGCAGGCGCGGGATCTGCCCCTTGCTCGCCGCGAAGTAGGCATCCACTTCGGCGTCGGTGACCGGCACCGGGGGGAGCTTCTTCTCTTCACGCAGCTTCTCGAAGAGCTTCACTTGCAGCTGGTTGCGCTTCGCCGCATCGATGAGGAAGCGCCGGTATTCGTCGGGCGTGCCGAAGCCCGCCTTGCGCAGCTCGGTGCGGAACTCCAGCTCGCTCTTGAAGCGGCCGCGGATCTGCGCCATCTGCTTGTCCACCTGCGGAATGACCTCGGCGTCGGTGACCTCCACCTTCATCTCCTTCGCCTTCGCCAGGATCAGCTCCTCATCGATCAACTGATTGAGGATATCCATCATGAGGGCTCGCTGCCCCGCCGAATCGGTGGGGAGCGTGCGCCCGGACGCGCGGAGCGCGACGATCCGCTCCTCGACATCGGTGCGCAGCACCGCGGTGCCGCCGACGATGGCGACGACGCCGTCCATCGTGGCCGCCGCCTTCACCGGCGGCTCCATCGGAAGCTGCGCCGCCGCGGGCCGGGCGGGCGAGGCCGCGCCCAAGAGAACGAACATCAGGGCGCGGGCGAGCGCGCCACGCAACGCGGCGAGCGGCGACCGGCGGCGGGTCATACCCGCGAATACCCCGTGCGCGGCCCAGCGGGTCCGGTCAGCGCGGCCCCGGCTTGGCCGGCGTCGGCGGCGCGCCGCCGATCGGCACCTCGGTGGGTGGACGCGACTTCGCGCGCGCCGAATCGGACGCCGCCTTCGCCTGCCGGGTGGCCTCCACCGCGCGCTCGAGACCGGCGGTGCTGAGCTTCGCGCCGTACTTCTCGCGCATCACCTTCTCCATCGGCGGTGCGATGGGCACGAACTGCGCCTGTTGGTGCATCAACCGGTCGAGGAAACCATCCACGATCCCCGCCGCCACCCTCTGGCGCGCCGTCGGCGTCTTCCCGCTGTCGGCAAGGAGCGTGGGGGAGACGCCGAGCTTGTTCCACAAGTTCACCACCGCCGCCGAGTAGGTCGCGCGGATCGACGCCATCTCGGCGGAGTCGAGCACGACCTTCGCGCTGTCCGCCGCGCGCAGCAGCAGTTCGGTGCGGAGCACCTGGCGCAGCAGCGTGACGATCGAGCTGTCGGGAGCCGCGCGCACCTGCTCGGCGAGCTGCTCCTTCTGCGGTGCCGCTTCCAGCCACTTCACGAGGCGGGCGACCGTGAAGTCGCCCCCCGTCCACGTCGCCAGCACCGTCTTGTCCTTCGTGTGCCCCTCGAGATCGGGCACAACGTTCTTCACCGTCGACGCCGCGGTGGGCACGATCTTGATGTTCGCCGCCGCGTCGAGCCCCGCCATCCAGGCGCTGTCCGCCTTCTGGATCGCCGGGCCGCTCGCCGCGCGTACGAACTCGGCCTTCACTTCATCGTAGCTGTTGCGACGGATGATATGGTAGCCGTACTGCGTCTGGACGAGCGGTGAGATCTGGCCCGGTTGGAGCGCGAGCACCGCGGCCTGGAACGGCGCCACCATCTGCCCTTTGGTGAAGACGTCGAGCTGCCCGCCGCGATCCTTGGAACCCGGATCGCCGCTGTACTCCTTCGCCATCCGCGCGAAATTCGCCGACGTCACCTCGGCGCGGACCATCGATGCCTGGCGGTGGATCGAGTCCTTCTGCGCTGGCGTGGACGTGGGCGCCACGAGGAACAGGATGTGCTGCGCCGCCAGGAACTCGCCCTTGGCGTAATCGGCCGCGGTGCCGATCGTGTCGAGCCCCGGATACGTCTTCACCAGCTGATCATGGAATTTCCCGAATCGCTGCTGCGCGATGAGGCCCCAGAGCGCGTCGTCCACGACCTTGGGCTGGTTGAGCGTGTCGTTGGCGGCGGCCGCCTGTCCGAGCAGCTGGAAGTCCATCCAGATGTTGGCGATCGCCTTGGCGATGTCGGGCGTGACCGGCACTTGCACGCCGGCGAGGAGCTTGGCGAGCTGGCTCACGGTGAGCTCTTGCGAGCCGGCCTTGGCGACCACGTCCACGTGCGCGGTGAACGCTTCCTTGAAGCCCTGGCAGGCGGCGACGCCGGCGGACGCGGTGATCGCTGCGACGAGGGCGAGAACGGTGCGACGCTTCATGGTTTTTTTCTTTTCGGGATGGTGTGGGACATCATGATGAGTGACCAGCGATGCCGTGATCTCTTACGCCTCACGCGTGACGCAAGACGATGTAGTTGTGGAACCAGATCACCCTGTCAGGCTTCTCAGCGCCCGCGCGAGGCCGTCGAGCAGCGTAGCGCCGCCCAGTCGCATCAACTTGAGCGACAGCGGGTTCGTGCGGCGAACCTCGGCCTGGAACTGCACTTCGTGAAAGGCCGCGGTCAGCCCCTTCAACCGGGGTGCCGCATCCGCACGAAAGGTAATACGGGCCTCGTCAGCGCGCACCAGGATCCCCTCGATCCCCAAGCGCCCGCCCAGCACCCGCAGCATGGCCGCCCCGAGGAGGGCGTCCGCCGGCGGCGGCAGCGGGCCGAAGCGATCGCGGAGCTCCGTGCGCATCGCGTCGACGTCGGCCGGGTCGGTGGCGGCCGCCACCCGGCGGTAGAAGCCCAGCTTCACCTCCGGCACCGCGAGGTAGTCGTCCGGGAGGTAGCTCGGCGCGTCGAGGGTGACCTCCGCCGGCCGGATGCTCGGCGCGTCGACGCCGCGCATCACGCGGTGCACCGTCTGCTCGAGCATCTTGAGGTACAGTTCGAAGCCCACCGCCTGCACGAACCCCGACTGCTCGGGGCCGAGCAGGTTCCCCGCCCCGCGCATCTCGAGGTCGCGCATCGCCACGCGATAGCCGGCGCCGAGCTCGGTGTGGTGCTCGAGCACCTCGAGGCGGCGCTCGGCGTCGGCGTCCACCTCGTCGGGCACGAGCAGGTAGCAGTAGGCGCGCCGGTGCGAGCGACCCACGCGGCCGCGCAATTGGTAGAGCTGCGCGAGGCCGAGGTGATCGGCGCGGTTCACGAACATCGTGTTCGCGTTCGGCACGTCGAGCCCCGATTCCACGATGAGCGTGCTGACGAGCACGGTGACCTCGCCGGCCACGAAGTGCCGCATGACCTGGTCCAGGTCGCGCTCGCGCATCTGGCCGTGGGCGACGGCCACCATCGCGCGCGGCGCGAGACGCCGGACGTGGTCCGCCACCGCCTCGATCGTCTCGATCCGGTTGTGGACGAAGAACACCTGGCCGCCGCGATCGAGCTCCCGCGCGATCCCCTCTTCGATCAACCCATCGTCCCACGGCTCGACGAAGGTGAGCACGGGGGAGCGGTCGCGCGGCGGCGTCTCGATCACCGTCATGTCGCGCAGGCCGGCGAGCGACTGGTGCAGCGTGCGCGGGATCGGCGTCGCGGTGAGGGTGAGCACGTCGGTCTCGAGCTTGAGCCGCTTGAGGCGCTCCTTGTGCTTCACGCCGAAGCGGTGCTCCTCGTCCACGATCACGAGACCGAGGTCCGCGAAGTGCACGTCGGGGCTCAACAGCCGGTGCGTGCCGATCACGATGTCGAGCTGCTTCGCGGCGAGCGCGGCGAGCGTGACGGTCTGTTCCTTGGGCGTCTGGAAGCGCGAGAGCGTGGCGACCTTGATCGGAAAATCGGCGAGGCGGTCACCGAAGGTGCGGCCATGTTGCTCGGCGAGGATCGTCGTGGGGACGAGCATCGCCACTTGGCGTCCCGATTGCACGGCCTTGAAGGCCGCGCGCACGGCGATCTCCGTCTTGCCGTAGCCGACGTCGCCCACGAGCAGACGGTCCATCGGGCGCGGCGATTCCATGTCGCGCTTCACTTCCACGGTGGCACGCCGCTGGTCGGGAGTGTCCTCGAAGAGGAAGCTCGATTCGAGCTGGCGCTGCCACGTGCCGTCGGGGAGGGTGGGCGTCTTGGTGGCAACGCGGCGGCGCGCGTAGAGGTCGAGCAGCTCCTCGGTCATCTCCTGCAGCGCGGCGCGCGTGCGATCGCGCTGGCGGGCCCAGCTGCGGCCGCCGAGCTTGTGGAGGCGCGGCGGCGGCGACCCGTCGCTGTCGTCGCGCGCCGCGCGGTAGCGCTCGATCTGGTCGATGCGGTAGAGGGGGACGTTGAGCCGGTCGCCCCCCTCGTATTCGATCACCGCCGCTTCGATCGTGCTCTCGCCGACGAAGACGCGCTCGATCCCGCGAAAGATCCCTACGCCGTGCTCGAGGTGCACCACGTAGTCGCCGGGGAGGAGCGCGGTGACGTTCACCGCCGTGCCGCCGCTCGCGTAGCGGCGCGCGCGGCGGATGCGGCGCTCGCGTCGGAAGATCTCGTGGTCGGTGAGCACGCGCAGCCCGGTGCGGCCGCCGGCGGCGGGGATCACGAATCCACCGTCGAGCACGCCCACCGCGAGCGCGGCCGGCGACGGTCGCATCGCACTCTCGGTGAGCAACTCTTCGAGGCGCTCCGCTTGCCCCGCGTTGTCGCAGAGGATGATCGTCGGCGTGCCGTCGTCCACGAGGCGGCGAAGCCGCTTGATGTCGCGCTCCACGGGCTCGGGGGCGCGGAGCGGGAAGGCGAAGCGCGAGGCGCCCTCCGCGGTAGCGTCGTCGCCATCCAGGATCGCGATCGTGCCGAAGGTGCCGAGCTCCGCGAGCGCGGCGGCGGGCGACCGGAAGAGATCGTCGCGGTCGGCGGCCTCCTCGCCGCGGCGGCGCGCGAGGTCCGCGTGATGCTCCGCTTCGTCCCACGCCCGACGCATCTCGGGCTCCAGATGCGTGTGCGCCGGGATCACGAGCAACGTGTCCGGCGGCAAGAGCTCGGTGAAGGCGCCGCGCACCGCGGCCGGTGCGGCGCCCTCGTCGAGCTCCGCCGTAGGCGCGGGCGCGTCCACCGGCAGGATCACCGCGCGTTCCGCATCGCGCGTGGACAGCTGGGTGGCGATGTCGAAATGGCGCAGCGACGCGATCTCGTCCCCCCAGAACTCGAGCCGCACCGGCTCGGCCATCCCGAAGCTGTAGATGTCCACGATCCCGCCGCGCACCGAGAACTGCGCCACTTCCTCCACGAGCGGCGCCTGCTCGAAGCCGACCGCGCGCAGATGGGCGGCGAGCGACTCGAGCCGCTGCGCGTCGCCCGCGCGCAGCTCGATGCGCGCGCTTCGCACGAGGCTCGGCAGGCGCGTGCGCTCGAGCACCGCACGCGCGGTGGTGACGAGCGTGCGCGCCTCGCCGCGCGCGAGCCGCTCGAGCGTCTCCACGCGCTCGCCGGCCACTTCGAGATGCGGCTCGACCTCGCCGAAGCCCTCGCGCGGCGGGTACAGCGCGGCGGCGCCGGCGCCGAGGAGCGCGTCGAGATCCGCCAGCCACCGCTCCGCCTCGGCGAGCGTGTCGGTGACCACCACGAACACGCGCGCGCCGCCGGTGCGCCGCACGAGCGCGGCGGCGAGCGTCACGTCGCTCGAACCTGGCAGACCGGCGGCCACCACGCGCGCGCGCGGCGCGGGGAGCGCGGCGGCAAGTCGCTCGAAGGCGGGCAGCGCCTCGATGGCGTCGAGCAGCGCCGTGAGCATTAGGCGGGCTCCGGCCGTCGCGCGCTCATCGTGACCACGCTCTCGGCGAGCAGGAGCGCCAATGCGAGTCCCACCAGCCAGGCGCCGACCGGGCGGCGGGGCGCGGCCGCGAAGACGGCGGCGGCGAAGCGCGTGCTGTCGTCGAAGGTGAGCGTGCCGCGCGCGGGTAGCCGTGCGGCGAGCGTGGCCACGTCGAGGCGCGCGAGCTCGGACTCCTCGGGCTCGGCGTTCACCACGAGCGCACCCGTGCGCGCGCCGGCGCGGAGGAACCAGTAGACGCCGGGAATGCCCGGCGCCGAGAGTGAATCACCTTCCAGCGGTGTGCGGGCAGCGTCGGGCGCCTCGAGCGCGTTTGCGCCCGCCGGCCGCGGGACGCGCGCGAGCGGCGCCGCGGCGAGCGCGCGCCCGTCACCGCCGAGGTCCTGCGCCAACACCTCCGCGATCCACGGCACGAAGGCGGCGCGGAGCGGGAGGTCGGTGGCGTCGGGGATGAGCGGGCTCGCGATGAGCACGTAGCGTGGCCCGCTCACGATCCACGCGTCGCCGCCGGCGAGGGCCAGCGTGTCGGCGGCGGCAGCCGCCGCGCCGCCGGCGGGCGCGAGCGCGTAGCGGAGCGAGGCGGTGACGCCGGCGATGCCGCGCACGGGACTCGGGCCGCGGCGCGCGGCCCCGAAGCGCCAGGGCACGCCCAACCGTTGGAGCGCGCGATTCGCCGCGCCAATGCGCACCGGATCGCTGGGCGCGACGAGCAGCGCCGGGAGCGCGTTCGCGGCCGCCGCGTCCGCGGCGACGATGGAGATCCCAGTGCCCGCCGAGATCCGTCCCGCTTGCACGAGCGCCGCCACCGCCGTCTGGGCGAACACGCCCGCCGATGGATCGACGCGAACGGCCGGTGGCGGGCCCACCCACACCGCGAAGTGGCGCGCGTCGTCGCCACGCAGCTCGTCGGGCTCGAGCTCCACCGCGCCGGCCAGCCAGCCCCGTTCGGGGGGCGCGGCGCGCACGAAGATCTCGCCAAGAGCGGATGCGTCGGCGCTCGCGGTGCCGCGCGCGAGGGTGCGCGAGGCGAGCGTGATGCGATAGGTCACCGAATCCGCCGCGCGCACGCGCGCGTGCACGGCGCCGCGCGGCGTCCAGCGGCCGGGCTCGGCGCTCGCCATCACCACCGCGTGGTCGGGCGGCGGCGCGCTTGCCGGCCGATAGAGCGACGCGTGGACGTCGCCGACCGCGACCGGGCGCCGCCAGGCGGTGGCCTGTCCGTCGGTGACGATCGCCACTTCGTGCCCGACGAGCGGCGACGCGGCCGCCAGCGACGCGCCGCGGCGCGCCGCGCTCTCGACATCGCCGGCGCCGAAGAGCGGCGCCGCGCGCGCGATGGCGCTCCGCACCGCGCCGTTCGCCCCGCCCTGCACCACGCCGTCGGCGGTCACGAGCCAGAGCCGATCGTCGCCGCCGGAGCGCTCCGCCACGGCGAGCGCGCGGGCCTTGAGGTCGTCGAGCACCGGGCGGCCGTCGACCACGGCGCTGGTGCTCAGCGAATTGTCGAGCACGATCGCGAGCGCCGTGGGCGCGTGGCCCGCGCCCGGCAACCGCGCCACGGGGCGCGCGGCGGCGATGGCGAGCAGCAGGAGCGCGGCCACGCGCAGGAGCATCAAGAACAGATTGCGCAGCCGGAGCGCGCGACTATGCTCGCGCTCGGCGCGCGCCAGCCAACGTACCGCCGGGAACTCGACGCGCGCGCCGGTGCGTCGTCGCAGCAGGTGGATCGCGAGCGGCACCGCGGCCGCGAGCCCGGCGAGCAGCCAGAGCGGCGAGAGGAATCCGATCACGGCAGCCGTTGCCGCGCGGCGAAGGCGCGCCGCAGCGGCACGCCGAAGGGCGCGTCGGTGCTCACGATCTCGTAGGTGGCGCCGGCGCGCGCCAGCTGCGCGCGCCACTCGCCGAGGGCGCGCACCACCGTCTCCCGGTACGCGGCCCGGACATCGGCCACCGCGGCCGGTACCGCGAGCGCACTCTCGGGGTCCACGAAGAGCGCTTCCCCCGCACCCGGCGCGAGATCGCGCTCGGCGGGATCGAGCACGTGCAGCACCACCACTTGGTGCCCCGCCTGCCGGAGCGCGCGCACCGGACCCAGCACCTGCTCGGGCTCCAGCAAGAGGTCGGAGACGAAGACGATGAGCCCCCGGCGCGGCACCAGGCGGCCGGCCTGCGCGAACGCCGCGCCGGCGCGCGTCGCGCGCCCCGCACCCGGATCGTCGAGCGCCGCCACCAGCCGTTTCCATTGACCGGTGCGCGCGCGCGGCGCGATCGCGGTGCGCACCTCGGCGTCGAAGCGGATCA
>JAYUMO010000060.1:0-6393 GCA_043762555.1 Gemmatimonadaceae bacterium
TTCTCGCTTCATCTCGCCGCCGTCGTCACGGGAGCTCCTCCGGGAGCGGCTCCGGCGTCCCGCGCCCTCGGAACATCGCCCGCACCGCCGCCGGGCCGTACCGCCAGACGCCCAGTACGATCCCGAGCGCGATGAGGAGCACCGTCGTGTAGAAGCGCCAGAGCAGGAGCAGCGACTTGTAGCCGACGCCCAGATTGCCCACGGCGCCGCCCAGGAAGCCGAGCTCCACCACGCCGGCGCCGGAGGGCGTCGGCAACAGCACCTGCGCGTACACGAGCGCGAACGACGCGAACAGGAGCGGCCCCAGCGGCGGCGGGTGCGGCAGCGTGAGCGCGAGCACCGGCAGGATCGCCACGCGCGCGGCGATCGACAGCACTGACGTCACCGCGCACATGACGAGCGGCCACCGCGGCATGCGGCGCGCGTACACCCAGGCGCGCCGTGTGCCGCGCCGCATCGAGTGCGAGAGCGCCGGCGCATAGCGGCGCACCGACCACCACGCCACCGCGCCCGCCACGAGCAGCGCGAAGATCCACGGCCAGGCGTCGTCGAAGGTGTCCTGTAACGCCGGACCCGCCGTGTGCCACCACTCCGGCGCGTAGCGCACCGACAGCCACACCGCGACGACGATCGTCGTGATCGCCATCACGAGCGTCTCGATCGCGATCGCCACGAACCCCGCCGCCACCGGCACCCCCGAGAGCACCGCCCCGCCCAGCCGCGCCGGCTCCGCGCCGATGCGATTCGGCGTCACCGCCGCCGCCGCGTCGCCGATCGCGTTCAACACCACCGCGTCGCGAAAGCCGACCCGGCAGTGCGTTCCCGCGAGGATCCACTGGATCCGCCACGCGCGCACGGCCAAGTCCAGTGCCACGAGCGCGACGCAGACCAGGTTCGCGGTGAGAATCGACATGCGCAGAAGGATGCGCCGCGCGAAGGCCTCCCCGCCAGGGCGAGAAAGGAAACGTTCCTCGCCTTGCCGCCCGCGGTGGACGCGGCTACCGTTGCGGCACCATGGCCGCCACTCCGCACCCTCGCCCGCGCCTCGACCCGTCCGTCTTCCACCTGCCCGTGGAGCGGATGCGCCAGGGCTACTACTCGGACAAGTACTTCGTGCGCGCGCGCGAGGTCTTGCTCGGCGACGGCCACGCGCCGCGCGTCACGATGCAGGTGTTCGGCAAAGCGCGCGCCTTCCTGGGCGGGATGGATGAAGCGATCGCGATCCTCAAGCTCTGCTCCGCCGACTGGCGCCAACTCGACGTCCACGCGCTCTATGACGGCGACGAGGTCGCGCCCTGGGAGACGGTGATGACCGTCGAGGGGCCGTACGCCGCCTTCGCCGCGCTCGAGACCCTGTACCTCGGCGTCCTCTCGCGCCGCACCCGCGTCGGAACCAATACCCGTCTCGTGGTGGACGCCGCGCGCCCGAAGACCGTGATCTTCTTCCCGGCGCGGCACGACCACTGGCTGGTGCAGACCGGTGACGGCTACGCGGCGCACATCGCCGGCGCCATCGGCGTCTCCACCGATGCGCAGGCGAGCTGGTGGGGATCGGCGGGCATCGGCACGGTGCCGCACGCGCTCATCGCGGCCTACGGCGGTGACACTGTCCTCGCGACCAAAAAGTTCGCCCAGTACACCGACCCCACCGTCCAGATCATCACCCTCGTGGACTACGAGAACGACTGTGTACGCACGAGCCTCGACGTCGCGCGCGCGCTCGGCAGCAAGCTCTGGGGGGTGCGGCTCGACACGTCGGAGATGATGGTGGACGCGTCGATCGTGCCGCAGATGGGCACCTTCCGCCCCACCGGCGTGATCCCGCAGCTCGTGTGGAACGTGCGCCGCGCCCTCGACCGGGAGGGCTTCACCCACGTGAAGCTCGTCGTCTCCGGCGGCTTCACCGTGGAGAAGATCCGCGCCTTCGAGGAGGCCGGCGTCCCGGTGGACTCGTACGGCGTGGGCTCGTCACTCTTCGGCGGGCGCTTCGATTTCACCTCCGACATCGTGCAGGTGGACGGCCGCCCCCAATCCAAACGGGGACGCGAGTACCACCCCAACCCGCGACTGGTCCGCGTGGACTGAGCGGCGCCCGCACCGACGCGCCCCTCTGGCGTCACGCCCGCGAATACAGTTGATTTGACCCCGGCTGTGCGGTAGCTTCGCCGCGGCCGCCCGCACTCGAGCGCCCGCATCCCCTGGGCGCTCTTCCACGTTCAGTAAGGATCCGGGATGACTGGTCACCACCGAGCGCGCTGGTCCGCCGTCGCCGCGCCCGCCCTTGTGGTCTGCGGCGCGCTCGCCGTGGCCGCGTGCGACACGCACGTGCCCAACACCATCTTCGGCGCGCACTCCCAGTTCGGGCACGACGTCGACAACCTCACGCGCCTGCTGATCTACCTCGGCGTGATCGTCTTCATTCTCGTCGAGGGGCTGCTCATCTTCGCGGTGTTCAAGTTCCGCCACCGTCCCGGCGGCCCCCGCGCGCTCCAGATCCACGGCAACACCACCCTCGAGATCACGTGGACCTTCATTCCCGCGGTGATCCTCGCCTTCATCGCCGTGCCGAGCATCGAGACGATCTTCCGCACGCAGAGCGAGGCCCCCGCCGACGCGCTCCAGGTGGAGGTGATCGGGCACCAGTGGTGGTGGGAGTTCCGCTATCCCCAGTACAAGGTGGTCACCGCGAACGAGCTCTATCTGCCGGTGGGCCGCCCGGTGAACTTCGCGCTGAAGTCGCAGGACGTGTTGCACTCGTTCTGGATCCCGCAGCTGAGCGGCAAGCGCGACATCATCTCGAACCGCGTGAACCATCTCTGGTTCACCCCCGATTCTATCGACGCGTTCAACGGCTTCTGCGCCGAGTTCTGCGGCGCGTCGCACGCCAATATGCGCTTCAAGGTGTTCACGGTGAGTCCGGCGCAGTTCGCGGCGTACATCGCGCACGAGCAGACCGGTCCCGTCTTCCCGGCGCCGGTGGACACGGCGACGAACAGGGCCGTCCCGGTGAAGGGCGCGATGGGCACGTCCGCCGCCACCGCGACGCCAGCGACCGTACCGACAACGCTCAGCGCGGCGATGTCGGTCACCGGCACCTGGCCGCTCGACAAGCTCCCCCGCCACGTGATCCCCGCCACGCCGCTCCCGCCGGGCTCGGTCGATACCCTGCCCGGTGACGCGGCGCGCGGCGCCGCGCTCTTCAAGGCCGCGCCGTGCATCGCCTGCCACACCGTGCAAGGCGTCTCGGCCGGCGTGCTCGGGCCGAACCTCACGCACGTCGGCAGCCGCACCACGATCGCGAGCGCGCTTTATCCGAATGATCATGCGCACCTGGTCGCGTGGATCAACGACGCACCATCGATGAAGCCCGGCTCGCAGATGATGAGGCTCGGGGCGGGCTCCTCGCCCAAGGGCGGCCTCAGCGCGCAGCAGATCGCCGACCTCGCCGAGTACCTCTCGGCCCTGAAGTAACCGGAGACGGAGATGGCAACGACACTCGCGGCCCCCCCGGCCGCCGGCCACCACGAAGAGGAGTACCGCGGCCTCTGGAGCTGGCTCGCCACCACCGATCACAAGCGGATCGGTCAACTCTATCTGTATACAACATTCGCCTGGTTCCTGATCGGCGGGCTCGAGGCGCTGCTCATCCGCACGCAGCTCTGGGGCCCAAACCTGCGCTTCGTGACGGCGGAGACGTACAACCAGCTGTTCACCATGCACGGCACCACGATGGTGTTCCTGGTGATCATGCCCTTCTCCTCGGCGTTCTTCAATTTCCTGATCCCGCTGCAGATCGGCGCGCGCGACGTCGCCTTCCCGCGCCTCAACGCGTTCAGCTACTGGGTCTTCCTGCTCGGCGGCGTCTTCATGAACGTCTCCTGGCTGCTGCACGCGGCGCCGAACGCCGGCTGGTTCGGCTACGCCCCGCTCACCACGAAGGCTTACTCGCCCGGAGTGAACATCGACTTCTGGGTGCTCGGCCTCCAGATCCTCGGCGTCTCGTCGCTCGCGGCGGCCTTCAACTTCCTCACCACCATCATCAATCTGCGCGCGCCCGGCATGAACTTCATGCGCATGCCGATCTTCACCTGGATGAGCTTCGTCACGCAATTCCTGCTCGCCTTGTCCTTCCCGATCATCACGGTGGCGGTCACCTTCCTGATGTTCGACCGCTTCTACGGCACAAACTTCTACACGGTCGCCGCGGGCGCCGACCCGCTCCTCTGGCAGCACCTCTTCTGGCTGTTCGGCCACCCCGAGGTGTACATCCTCATCCTGCCGGCGTTCGGGCTCGTCTCCGAAGTGCTCCCCGTCTTCGCCCGCAAGCCGCTCTTCGGCTACTCGGTGATGGTGTACTCGGGAATGCTCATCGCCTTCCTCGGCTTCGGCGTGTGGGCGCACCACATGTTCGCCGTCGGCATGGGCCCGGTGGCCGACTCGGCGTTCGCGATCATGACGATGCTCATCGGGATCCCCACCGGCGTGAAGATCTTCAACTGGCTCGGCACGCTCTGGGGCGGCACGCTGCGCTTCACGACCGCGATGATGTTCGGCATCGCGCTCGTCGCCCTCTTCACGATCGGCGGGATCTCCGGCGTGATGCACTCCTCGCCCCCCTCCGACCTGCAGCAGACCGACAGCTACTTCATCGTCGCGCACTTCCACTACGTGCTCTTCGGCGGCTCCATGATGGGGCTCTTCGCCGGGCTCTACTTCTACTATCCGAAGATCACCGGCCGCGTGATGAGCGAGAGGCTCGGCAAGATCCACTTCTGGCTCACCTTCATCGGCATGAATCTCACCTTCTTCCCGATGCACTTCCTCGGGCTGAACGGCATGCCGCGGCGCACGTGGACGTACGACGCGAACCAGGGGTGGGACAACGAGAACAAGATGGCGACGGTGGGCGCGTACATGCTTGGGCTGGCCACGGTACTGTTCGTCTACAACTGGTTCCGCAGCATGAAGAAGGGCCCGGTGGCGGGGAACGATCCGTGGGGCGCGGCGACGCTCGAGTGGACGATCCCCTCGCCACCGCCCGACTACAATTTCGCGACGCTGCCCTATGTGAAGTCGCGCACCCCGAATTGGCACGGCGACCCCGGCCCGGGACCGGAGACGTATCCCGCCCCGGTGAAGGTCGCGCCGCCGGCCAAAACAAAGTCGGCCGCCGAGCTCGGCATCACGATGCCGACGCCGACGTTGAAGCCGCTCATCGCGGCGGCAGGGCTCGGCGTCATGTTCACCGGGCTCATCTGGCACCGGACGCTGCCCGTCATGCTGCTCGGCGCCGCGATCTTCGTCGCCACGCTCTACAACTGGCTGCTCACGCCGCTGGAACCCGAACACCACTAATAGAGATCAAACTCGTGGCCACCGCCGCTCTCGCACCCACGCCCGCTGGCGAGCACCACTTCACCAGCACCGGCCTCAACAGCAACAAGATCGCGATCTGGGCCTTCATCGCCTCCGAGTGCTTCTTCTTCGCGTCGTTGATCTCCACCTACCTCATCTACAAGGGACGCTCGCTCGTCGGGCCCTTCCCACACGAGGCGTGGACCAATCCGGCCACCGGCGAGGTGATGAAGCCGATCCTCAATATTCCCGTGACGTCGGCGTCCACCTTCGTGCTGCTGATGTCGTCGCTGTTCATGGTGCTCGCGCACGCGTCCGTGGTGCGCGGCGACCGGAAGTACTCGAAGATCTGGCTGCTGATGACGGCGCTC
This sequence comes from Gemmatimonadaceae bacterium, assembly GCA_043762555.1. Lineage (GTDB taxonomy): Bacteria > Gemmatimonadota > Gemmatimonadetes > Gemmatimonadales > Gemmatimonadaceae > DATKOH01. The sequence goes on from JAYUMO010000060.1 coordinate 5,727, forward strand.
GCCGGTTCAACCTTCTTGAGCTTCCAGGCGTACGAGTTCACCTCGTTCGTGCACGAGGGGCTGACGATCACGACCAATCTGTTCGGCTCGAGTTTCTTCATTCTCACCGGCTTCCACGGCGCGCACGTGACGGCGGGCGTGCTCTGGCTGGTGACGCTGCTGTTCATTGATCTCAAGCGCGGGCTCGGTCCGCGCGACGCGATCAACGTGGATGTCTGCGCGCTGTACTGGCACTTCGTGGACGTCGTCTGGATCGCGATCTTCGCGCTCGTCTATCTGATCCGGTGACGTCCGCCGGACCTTCTTCGAGGCCGCCGATGGAAGAACACTCGAAAGTGGACGCCGACCACCAGACGCACGTCGACTGGGGCACCTACAAGTGGGTGGCGCTCATCTTGTTCGTGATGACCGTCGCCGAGGTCTGGGTCTATTACCTGCCGGCCTTCGTCGCGACCAGCCTCTTCGTGCCGACCATTCTCATCCTGGGCGCGATGAAGTTCGCGATCGTCGTGGCGTTCTACATGCACCTGAAGTACGACCGGAAGCTCTTCCGCTTTCTCTTCGTTGGACCGCTCACGATCGCGGTGCTCATCATCATCGCGCTGCTCTTCCTCTTCGGGCACATCTCGATCCACGCGGGGTGAGGGGCGACAGCGGCTCATGATCG
>JAYUMO010000061.1:0-16182 GCA_043762555.1 Gemmatimonadaceae bacterium
TCAGCATCCACGCCGCGCTCACCAGCGTGCCCACGACGAATCCGAGCTGCACCGCCATCGTCAGCCACGCCGCCGCCGCGCCGGTCAGTTGCCATTCGGCCACCATCGCCGGGCCCACCGCGGTCGCGCTGAACCACGGCGCGAGGCCGAGCACCACCGCCACCGAGGTCATCGCCAACTGGCGGATGGCACCGGTGGGAGGGGCCATCAGGCCGCACCGCCCAGTAGCGCGAGCGCGATCGCCGAACGCTCGGAGCGCACGGTGCACGCCGTGCCGGCGTACACGACGATCACCCGATCGGCGAGCTCGAGCACCTCATCCAGATCGCTCGAGTACACGACGACGGCGGCGCCCGCGTCGCGCATTGCGAGCAAGTACTGATGCGTCGCGGCGGTGGCGGCCACATCGAGACCGCGTGTCGGGTTCTCGGCGATCACCGCGTCGGGCATGTCGCCGAGCTCGCGGGCGAGCACCAGTCGCTGCTGGTTCCCCCCGGAGAGCGCGCCGGCCATCGCCTGAGCGCGCGGCGGGCGCACGTCGAAGCGCCGGAGCAGCGCCTCGGTGCGGGTGGTGAGCGTGCGCCACGGCATCGTGCCGCGCGCTCGCCCCGCGCCAGCGAGGGCGACGTTCTCGGCGAGCGAGAAGGCGAGCACGAGCGCATCCCGCTGGCGGTCCTCGGGGATGAACGACACGCGTGGTGGCCGCTCGACCGTGCCGGAGTCCGCCGTCGCCCGGCCGGCGAGCAGGCGCAAGAGCTCGTGCTGGCCGGCGCCCTCTACCCCCGCGACGCCGAGCACTTCACCGCGCCGCACCTCGAGGCTCACGCCGCGCAGTCTCGCGACGCCCCGCGCGTCGCGGGCGTGTAGCTCGTGTGCCGCGATCACGACCTCGCCCGGCGGTGCGGACCGCCGCCGCACCGGCTCCGCCACAAGCATCTCGCCGACCGTCGCGTGCGCCAGCGAACGCGCATCGGTCGCGCCCGGCGCACCGGTCCACACCGTGCGTCCCTGCCGCAACACGGTGATCGCGTCCGCGGCGTCGAGCGCTTCCCGCAGCTTGTGCGTGATCAAGACGGCGGAACCGCCCGCTTCCGTGAACCGCCGCAGAAGGGTGAGCAGATCCTCGGTCTCCGCCGGCGCGAGCACCGCGGTCGGCTCGTCCAGGATCAACAGCTTGGCGCCGCGCGCGAGTGCCTTCACGATCTCGAGCCGCTGTTGCGCGCTCACCGGGAGATCGCCGGCGCGGGCGTCCGGGTCGAGCGCGAGGCCCGTCTCGCGGCCGATGCGGAGCACCAGCGCCGACGCCTCGCGACGCCGGAACACGCCGTGACCGCCGAGCGCGACATTCTCGGCCACCGTCATCGCGGGGATGATGGTGAAGTGTTGGTGCACCATCCCGACCCCGAGCGCGATCGCATCGAGCGGCGAGCGCGGAGCCACCGCGCGCCCGGCCACGTTGATCGTGCCGGCGTCGGGAGCGATGAGTCCGAACGCGATCCGCATGAGCGTCGTCTTCCCCGCGCCATTCTCGCCGAGGAGGGCATGCAAGGAGCCGCGGTCGACACGGAGGGACGCATCCGTCAGCGCGCTGACGTCGCCGAACCGCTTGGCGATCTGCTCCAGCGCGAGCGCCGGCGCCGCGGTCACAATCCTGTCGGTGCGTCGAGGAAGGAAAAGGGCAGTCCGAAATGCCGTGCGACGTGCTCCGTGATGGCGCGCACGCCGAGCACTTCCGTGGCGTAGTGGCCCGCGTAGATCACCGCGAGCCCCTGCTCCTCCGCATCGATCGCGCTCCAATGCGGACCCTCGCCCACGATCAGCGTATCGATGCCTCGTGTGCGCGCTTCGCGCAGTGTGTCGGCCGCCGCGCCGGCGCCGGTGCAGATCGCCCAGTGGCGCGTCTGCCGGCCGGGCTGGACCCCGGCGTGCCGGACCGTGCCACCGTGCGATCGCGCGAACTCGGTGGCGCGCCGCACGAGCTCCTCGGTCGGGACATCGCCGGTCCCGGCGACGCCGATGTCGATCGTCTCGTGGCGCGCGAACCCCTCGGTGGGGTCGAGGCGCAGCTCGCGCGCCAGCAATGCGTTGTTGCCGAACTCGGCGTGCGCGTCGAGCGGCAGGTGCGAGGAGTACACACCGATCTCCTCGCGGAGCAGCGTGCGCATCCGTCGGTACATCGCACCGGTGAGCGGCTGAAGCCCGCCCCAGAACAGTCCGTGGTGGACGATGAGCAGATTCGCGCCGGCGGCGCGCGCCGCTTCGATCGTCCGCTCGCGGGCGTCGACCGCCGCGGCGATACGCCGGATCTCCACCGGCGTGTCCACTTGGATGCCGTTGAGGGCGCTCGGATAGTCCGGGATCTCGGCGGTGCGCAGCACCCCGTCCAGGTAGCGGGCGATCTCCGCGAGCGCCGCCATCTTACCGGGCGGTCGTGGTGTCGACGAATTCCAGCCGCGGCGGGTGGATACGTCCGCTCGCGATCCCCGCACGCGCGGAATCTACTGCCGCTCGCGCCGCCGGCGAGATCACGCCGGCCAGCTTGGGGTTCAGCACGAGCTCCACCACCTTCTCGTCCTCGCCGAGGCGCAGCACCCGGGCCTTGAACTTCCCGTCCTTCACCGAGCGCGCGACGACCAGGAACGCGTGCGGCAGGTCGATGACGACGCTCGCGATGATCACATCGGGCGCCACGGCATTCTGATCGGCGTTCGCGCCGAACACGTACACGCCCTTCGACTCCCGCGCCGCCTGGAAAATACCGAGTCCTGCCGCGTCGGCGTTCTGGAAGACGACGTCCACCCCGCGATGGATCAGCGCGAGGGCTTGCTCCTTCGCGGTGCTCGCGTCCTCCCAGCTGCCGACGTACGAGGTGAAGACGCGCGCGCGCGGGTCGGTCGCGTGCACTCCCGCCTCGAAGGCGAGGAAGCTGCTCCGCACCGGCGGCAGCTCGGTGCCTCCGATCGCGCCGATGAGTCGGCTCTTGGAGAGCGAGGCGGCGAGCACGCCCGCGAGATAGGAGGGCTCTTCGAATCCGAAGACGATCGGCGCGACATTCGCGCGCACGCGATTCCCGGAGGTCGTGATGAAGACGGTTTTCGGGAAATCTGGGCCGACCCGAGACGCGGCGTCCTGGAACTCGAAACCGTGGCCGAAGACGAGATCGTAGCCCTGTGCTCCGTACTGGCGGAAATTCTCCTCGAAATCCGCGGGCGATTTCGTCTGAATGTGACTCACCTGCGCGCTCAGACTGTCGCGGATGCGCATGAGCCCGGCGTACGCGCCGGCGTTCCACGCCTGATCGGTGATCGGTCCGGGGGTGAGCAGCGCGACGCGGAATCCGGCGTCATTCTTGACGGGCGAGGCACGCTCGGCGGGGCGACATCCTAACATAGCGATGCACATTGCGATGTGCGTTGCTGTGGAGATCGACCGGAACTCACTGAGTGGACTATGCATGAGCGGAGCGGAAGCGTCCGAGTGGAAGAGTGTGGAGAATGTTGAAAGGCGACCACCCGGCGCAAGCGGGCTGGTCGCCTCAGGACGCGAGTGCGATCCGCGGGGCGCGAGATTCAGCGAAGCATCGCGACGCTCGGGCTTGGACCCGGCTTGTCGAGGGAGCTGTCTCGCGCGTCGGCGATGTGCACGGTGCCGTTGATCTTTCCCCCCTCGACGACGGCGATCGCTTTCGTCGTGATGTTGCCGACGATCGTCGACGTGCTCTGCACTTCCAGGCGCTCCGACGCGTTGATCGCGCCGTTCACCGAGCCACCGACTACCGCCTCGCGCGTCGAAATGTCGCCGCGCACTTCGCCCTGTCGCCCGATGAGCACCTGACGGCCCGCTCGGACCGTGCCTTCCACCCGCCCCTCGATGCGGATCACCCCATCGGTGTCGATGTCGCCATCGATCTTGGTCCCGGCGGCAATGATCGAGAGGGAGGTCGTCGCGGAGAGCGGTGCGGTCCGCACCGCTTCGGCCGCGCTCAGGTCCTTACTGAAGATCGCCATGGAGTGGTCCCTTGGTCACGAACGCGGCCGGATTGAGTTGCGTCCCATCGCGCACGATCTCGAAATGGAGGTGCGGGGGGAACGCACCGGAACTGTCACCGGAGCTCGCGATGATCGTGCCGGCCGCAATGCGTTGGCCGCGACTGACGCGAACGTCGAGCAGGTTCCCGTAGAGACTCTCGTAGCCGTGTCGATGCTGCATTCGCACGACGCGTCCGAATGTCGAATCGTCACGAATCTCGACGATCAGCCCCTCGCCGGCGGCACGGACGGGCGTGCCACGCGGGACGGCGACATCGATGCCGGCGGGCTTCGCGCCTCGAGCCGATGGTTCGAGCAGCTGCCCCGCGATAGGCAACGGCCATTGGATCGGCAATCCGGCGCTGTCGCCGGCCGCCACTGTCGCGGGCGCGCCCGGCGCGGCGGCCGTCGACGCGCCCATCATCTTCTGCACCTGCTGGAAGCGACCCTCGACCTCCGCGAGTGCGCGCTTCAGCGTGTCGAGCTGCTGCACATCGCGTTGCAACGTTGCCACGCGCCTGGAGAGAACCGAGACGCGTGCCGCTTGGGTCGCGAAGTAGAACCAGCTCACGACTCCCAGCAGGAGCAGGACGGCGGCGATAATACCGCCGATGCGCAGGAAGCGCACCTTTCGCGCGCTGAGGATGATCATCCGGTTGGCGAGCCCACTCTCGCGCTGGACGTGGATGATCATGGCCCCCGCGTGGGGTGTATAGATGTTCCCGTAGCCGCGACGACCTTTCTCCCTCTCCTTGTCGTTCTCACGCTCGGGATCAGTCATAGCGCGGCGCGCCTGGCTCCGAGCATCAGTTCCATCAACCGGTCGAGATCCTCGGTGGAGTAATACGAGATCTCGATGCGTCCCCGGGCCGATCCGCGCTCGATGAGGCGGACATCCGTTTGCAACGCGCGGCGCAATTCCTCCTGTGCGTGACGCATCGCGGGATCCAGATGCACGTCGGACGCCGCCGCTACACGCGCGCCACGTTTGCGCGGCGCCGTGCCCTGCCGCGCGCGATTCTCCACTTCGCGCACCGAGAGCCCGTGCGCAATGATCGCGCGCGCGAGCGCACTGATGCGCTGATCATCCTCCAGCGCAAGTAGTGCGCGCGCATGGCCAAGGGTGAGTTTCCGCTCCTGAACTAGTTTGCGAACTGACGCCGGTAACTGTAATAAACGCAATAAGTTAGCTATTGTCGAACGATCCTTTCCGGTGACCTCGGCCACCTCGGCCTGGGTCAGACCGAAGGTCTGCATCAGGTGGCGATAGCCCTCGGCCTCTTCCATCGGGTTCAGATCCGTGCGCTGCAGATTCTCGACGAGCGCCAATGTCAGCAGTGCCTGGTCGTCGATCTCACGCACGATCACCGAGATCTCCGGCCAGCCGAGCGCGGCTGCCGCGCGGAGACGGCGCTCACCGGCGATCAGCTCGAATCCTCTGCCTCCCAGCGCCGGACGAACGGTGATCGGATTGAGCAGACCATTCGCGCGCAAGCTCGCTTGCAGCTCGAGCAGTTCCGCCGGGTCGAACTCTTTTCGCGGCTGATAGGGATTTGGCCGGATCTCGGAGAGCGGAACGTTGCGCATCGCGTTTCGCTCCGCCGGCGTCACATCGCTTGGGAGCGCGTGCGTGGCGATCAGCGCCTCGAGGCCGCGGCCGAGACGACGTGACTTCTCAGGAAGCATTCGGGAGTCTGCTCGCATGCGAGGGGCGGTCGACGATCGGATCCATCGCCGGGTCCGTCATGCGCGAGCCTCCGCCACCACGGCGGCGGGAATGACGGGGGCGACGATGTCCTTCTCCTTCGATGATTGCGGCTGCGCGTGGCGACGCAGCAGCTCGCGCGCGATCCCCATGTACGCTTGGGCGCCGACCGATGCGACATCGTATAAGATGATCGGCTTTCCGAAGCTTGGTGCTTCGGCGAGCCGGACGTTTCGCGGCACCATCGTCTCGAAAACCTTCGCCCCGAAATAGTCGCGCGCATCGGTGGCGACCTGTCGAGAGAGATTGAGCCGCGCATCGTACATCGTCAGCAACACACCATCGATCCCGAGCGCCGGATTTACACCGCGTTGCATCATGTGCACGGTGTTCAAGAGCTGCGACAGCCCCTCGAGCGCGTAGTACTCGCACTGGAGGGGGATGAGGATCGTGCCGGCGGCCGCCAACATATTGACGGTGATCAAGCCGAGTGACGGCGGGCAGTCGATGAGGATGTAGTCGTAGCGATCGAGGATGGGCGCGATCGCCTCGCGCATCGCGAGCTCGCGTCGCGGCCGATCGATCAACTCGATCTCAGATCCGGCCAGGTCGGGAGTGGCAGGGGCGACATCCAGGTGCGCGAACTGGATCGAGCGAAGAATGATCTGATCGAGCGGGACCTGCCCGATGAGCGCGTCGTAGACGGTGAGCTTGGTTTTCTCTCCCTCGAGACCGATCCCACTGGTAGCATTTCCTTGCGGGTCACCATCGATCAGCAACGTCCGCTGTTCAGCGACGGCAAGACTGGCAGCGAGATTCACGGCGGTGGTGGTCTTCCCGACACCACCCTTCTGATTCGCGATCGCAATGACCCTGGCCACGTGTCTCCATGTTGGTGAGCGATAGCTGGAGCGTGCGAAGCGCGGAATATAGGGTCGTGACGGGAGGGTAGCCAGAAAAGACGCGTTCGGGGTGGTTCGGGCAGCTTGAGTGTTCCACGTGGAACACTTCCCTTGGCCCAGAAATCGCCACTCGACGTTAATGTGTTATAACGCGCTCATATATAGCAACACTAACAGCTCATAATACAGACACTATAGCGACTTTATGCGCCATCATCGCTAACAGCAATATGTCTGTCAAGCTCGAGCACTAGATTTTGCAGATCGCTCGGGCTCACCCCCGAGATCTGGCTGGCCTGCGCCAGTGTGCGCGGCCGGATGCGCGCGAGCTTTTGCCGAGCCTCAACCGACAGCGATCGCATCCTGTCGTACGCGAGATCCGGCGCGAGCGGCAGATCGTTCAGCTGCCTCATCTTCTCCACCGCGGCGTGCTCGCGTTGGAAGTAGCCCGCGTACTTGATCTCGAGCTCCACCGACGTGATCGCATCGATGGAGAATTCACCTCGCACGTCCGCCGCGTCCAGAAGCGCAGCGAGCGACACCTTCTGCCGCTTCGCGACCTCCTCGATCCGCATCGCGTGCGGGAGCGATGTGCTCTCGGCGGCGCGCAGCACCGCTTCCGCCTGTCCCGGCGTGATGCTCTGTCGCGTCGCGAGATCAAGCAACATGGTCTCCTCCGCGAGCCGTCGCTCGGCGATCGCCATCTCCGTGTCGTCGTACGCGCCGAGCTCGCGCGCAATGGGCGCCAGTCGCGCGAGCGCGTTGTCCTGTCGCACCGAGAGCCGGAACTCGGATCGCGACGTGAACAGGCGATACGGCTCGTCCACGCCACGCATGACGAGATCGTCCACGAGGACGCCGATGTATGACGTGTGGCGCCCGAGCACGAGCGCCGGCCGGTCCTGCGCGAAGAGCGCGGCATTGAGACCGGCGACCACACCCTGTCCGGCGGCCTCCTCGTAGCCCGTGGTCCCGTTGATCTGTCCGGCGAAGAACAACCCGCGGAATCCCTTCAACGCTAGCGAGGCATCGAGCTGCATCGGGTCGAAGTAGTCGTACTCGATCGCGTAGCCCGCGCGCGTCATGCGAGCCTGCTCGAGGCCGGGGATCGCGTGCAGCAGCTCGACCTGGACATTGACCGGCAGCGATGTGGACAATCCGTTCACGTACAATTCGCTTGTGTCGTGCCCCTCCGGCTCGAGGAAGAGTTGATGCCGCTCGACGGCCGGGAACTTCACGACCTTATCCTCGACGCTCGGACAATAGCGCGGTCCGCGCGCGCCGATCGCGCCGCCGTACATCGCCGATCGGTGCAGATTCTCCGCGATGATGCGCTTGGCCGCCGCGCCGGCGAAGGTGATCCAACAGGGCAGCTGGTCGGGGTGCCGGGTACGCCCCGCGTGCATTCGCCGTGTGGGCCAGAAATGCGACCAGGAGAAATCGAAATCCTCGATCTCGCTAGGCTGCGATCGCAGGCCGCTGAAGTCCACGGAGCGGCCGTCGATGCGAGGCGGCGTCCCGGTCTTGAATCGAGAGCCCACGACGCCGAGCTCCTCGAGCTGCTGCGCGAGGTGCGTCGTGGGGGCGTCGCCGGCGCGGCCGCCGGCGACCTGCGTATCGGTGCCGACGTGCATGCGGCCGCGCAGGAAGGTGCCGGTGGTCAGGATGACGGCGGGAGCGCCGAACCGCCGCCGCTCCAGCGTCTCGACGCCGAGAAGGGACCGCGCTCCTTCGTCGATCACGAGCCGGCTCGCCGTGCCCTGCACGGTCACGACGCCGGCGTGTCGCTCGAGTAGCGAGCGGACCGCTCGGCGGTACAGACCGCGATCGCACTGCGCGCGTGGCGCCCACACCGCGGGCCCCTTGCCGCGGTTCAACATCCGGAACTGAAGCGTGGCGAGATCGGTGGCGCGCCCCATGAGCCCGCCCAGCGCATCCACCTCGCGCGCGACCGTCCCCTTGGCGATCCCCCCGATCGCCGGATTGCAGGACATCTGTCCGATCGTCTCGAGCGCCGACGTCAGCAGCACCACGCGGGCGCCGAGTCGAGCGGCCGCGACGGCGGCCTCGGTGCCCGCATGCCCCCCGCCGATGACGATCACATCGGCATCGAGCTCGGCATTGGGAAGTGATGGGCGCGCGCGCGGCATCCGGGAAAAGTGGCGTGTGGAGCGTGCTCACCGGAAGCCCGCTCGGTGGACATTCAACGCCGGGGCGCGCACTCTACACAGCATGCCGATGCTCATGCGCCGTGATGCGCCAACCGTCCTAATTTGGCGCAGCGCGTGGGAGCGGAGCGGTCTGGCCCGCGCCGATCTCGACCGCCGGTTCAACCTGACCGCGGATGAGTTCCGCGTCGAAGGCTCCGTGATCGAGATCGGGCCGCTCTTCGCGGAGGATCATCTCGAGCAGCTGGTCACGCTGCTCGAGAACGCCGGCCTGGTCTACTTCGATGAGTTCTTCGAGCTCTCGGGGAACTGGCCAGAGTGGTTGATCATCCACGCCCAGGGCGACTGCGCGCCGCGGTCAGCTCGGCAGCTCGAGTTGCTTGGCGATCGTGCTCCATCGCTCGACGTGCGCCGTCCCATCCTCGATGCGCTCGATCACGACCTCCGCGCCGGCCTCGATTGCTCCACCGTCGAGACTCGCGGCGCGCGAGCGGTACGCTATCGCATCATTCACGTACTCGATCTCGCCTGCCGCCCGCTCCGCGATCGCCTGCGTGACCCGCGCGAAGTGACCTTGGAAATCGTAGCGCAAGTCCTTCACGGCGCGTGTAGCGCTGGGGACCGCCCAGCCGGCGATGACCCCTACCATCCCGGCGGGGGCGGCGGCCGCCGCCGCCGCCGCGATCACCGCGATCGCCACCGTATTGAGGCCCGTGTACTTCGCCAACGGGTACGCGACGATCCCGAAGACGCTCGCCGCGGCGGCGATGGTGGGGAGATTCAGATATTTCACACGCGCGCCGCCGCGCTCCCGCTGATCGATCCCCGCGACCATGCTCACGACCCCGGAGACGAGGCCCGCGAAGAGGATAGCGAGGGCGACGATGCGCATCATCGCACCCTCCCCTCCGCGCTCCATCCGATCACACCAGGCTGCTTCGACCGCACCTACTTCTCCAGATAGAGCTGGAACCACGCGATCGTCTTCGGCCACGCTTGCTGCACTGCCGCGAGATTGGCACCGTCCTGCCCGGCCTGATCGCGGAGGAAGCCATGGCCGGCGCCCGCGAACATAAAGTGATCGAACGTGCGGTGCAGTCCGCGCAGGACCGAATCCGCCTTCGGCACGGTCACGTCGACGCGGGCGTCCTTGGCCCCGTACAAGCCGAGCACCGGTGCGTGCACGTTGCCGACGATCGTGCTGTCGGGCGAAGTGCCGTAATAGACGACCGACGCTTTGACCGACGGTGACATGGCCGCGTGCGCGAACGAAACGGCGCCACCCCAACAGAATCCGACGATCCCGTAGCGCGGAATCGCCGCCGGCAGGCGCATGCCGTACTCCGCCACCGCGATCAACCGGCGTTGCACATCCTCGGCCTTGAGCGTGCCAATGAGCGCGATCGCGGAGTCGACGCTGATGCTGTCGGGGGAGACGTTCTTCCGGACGCCGGTGAGCAGATCGGGGATGATGGCGATGAAGCCCTGCGCGGCGAGCTGGTCCCCCACGCCCTTCACCCATGTGGAAAGACCGAAGATCTCGTGCACGACCACGACGACTGGCGCGCGCGTGCGGCGCTCGGGGTAAATGACCCACGCGCCCACCGAATCGGTGCCGCCGGCCGGGATCATCACCCACTCGCGATGCCGTGGCGATGCCGCGAGCCGCGCCGCCGCGTCCGCCGAGCCGGCAGGCAAGAGCGTGTCGCTCGCTGCGGAGCTCGGCCGGTCCACCGGGATCGCCGACCCATCATCGTGGTGCGCCTCGGGGGCCACGAGCGCGCTCTGCGCGCAGACGCCGCCGCCGATCGCCAAAGCGAGTAGCGTGCCCAACATCCTGATCCGTATCATGAGACCCCTCCTCGCCGGTGAACGCCTTCTCATCTGCGGCAAACTACCGCGTTGCCGCCGCGCCTTCAACGCGCTTCGCCGCATGGGACAGCAGAAAATCCACAGCGCGCCCTTCCCCGTAGTATGCGGCACTCCACGGGAAGCGCCCACCGACGAAGCCGACGTGCCCGCCGTGCGGCGGGAATTCCACCACGAGGCTGGGATTCGCGGGCGCGAGCGCGCTCACTCGATCGAGCACGCTCGATGGGAGGAAGGGATCATCGCGCGCATTGAGCAGGAGCGTCGGAACGCGGATCGACGCCAGGAATGCGAGTGAGCTCGATCGCGCATAGTAATCAGCCGCGTCGCAGAAGCCGTGCACGGGCGCCGTCATCGCATCGTCGAACTCCCACAGCGTGCGGGCACCCTCCACGACGTCGATCCGCACACCTCCTGGGAAGCGCGCATGCTTCTCGCGCGCCTTGCGGCGGAGCGTGCGAAGGAAGTGCGCCTGATAGAGTCGCGAGAACCCTCGTTCCAAGAACCGGCTTCCTGCGCCGAGATCGAACGGAGCGGAGATCGCCGCCGCCGCCACGACATTCGGCGGCACCGACGCCCCTCGTTCACCGAGCCACTTGAGGAGCACGTTCGCGCCGAGCGACACACCCGCCAACAGAAGCCGGCGCGCCGGCTCCGCGGCAACGAGCCGCGCGAGAACGGTATCGAGGTCGCCCGTCTCGCCCGAGTGATAGGAGCGCAATAGCCGGTTCGGCTCATCGCCGCAGGAGCGGAAGACGATGAGATCGGCCGCGAGCCCGCGCCGCGCGGCCTCGGCGAAGAACCCCCGTGCATAGTGCGATCGCGGGGAGCCTTCGAGACCGTGGAGCAGCACCAAGCGCGGGCGCTCGGGTGGTGCGTCGAGCCGGTGGAGATCCAGGAAGTCGCCGTCGCTGAGCTCCCAGCGCTCGCGCCGGCTCGCCGCCGGCGGCGTTCGGCGCATGAACTTGCCCCACAGCGTCTGCGCGTGCGCGTTGCCCAGCCACCAAGCGGCGTGAAAGTCGAAGGGCACGCTCACGATCGGATCATGGGACAGCGCACGTCGGCCTGGCTCGAACGGAAGCGAGCCGATAGCGTCATGGCATGGAAGTCTAGATTCTTACTCTTTGGTGTCCAGAAGAGTGCTGACACGCGAAAGGCGCTGCGCTTCTTCGCCGAACGGCGTGTGGCGACGCACTTCGTGGATCTCACGAGGCGCGCCGCTTCCAGAACCTCGGCCTGGCACACGCGCAGCACTCGGACGACTGCTGGCTCGAGCTCCTCGCGGAGGAGCCCGCCCTGCTGCGCCTGCCCCTCGTGCGGAACCAGCAACGGCTCAGGATCGGCATCGCTGAGGAAGAGTGGCTGCGCTGGATGGAAGCGCGCTGAGGGCGACGCTCAGAACTCGCCCACGAAGCGGATCTCGGGCTCGAGGTGCACGTCGAACTTCTCCACGACGGCACGCTGCGCGACCGCGATGAGCTCGCGCACATCGCGTGCAGTGGCGTGGCCCAGATTCAAGATGATGTTCGCGTGGAGATGCGAGATCTGCGCGTCGCCGCACCGGTGGCCCTTGAGCCCGCATTGATCCACGAGGCGCCCCGCGCCCACGCCGTCGATCTTCTTGAAGATCGACCCCGCGCTCGGGTGCCATTCCAGCCAGGGATGGCGCGCGCCCCGCCACGCGAGGTTCTCCTGCATCGTGCGGTGCATGACGGCGGGGTCGCCGCGCCGGAGGGCGAAGTCGGCGCGCAGCACGATATCGTCGCGATGGTGGAAGACACTGTCGTCGTAGCCGAAGCGCGCGTACTCGCGATCGACGGTGCGACGCTCCCCCTCCGCGCTCAGGATGTCGCAGGACGCGAACACTTCCGCGATGAATACCGTCCGCTCACGCTCCGGAGCCGGCGAGAGGAAATGGAGATTCTGCCAGATGGCGCCGCCGACGGTGCTCGGGATCCCGACGAAATGCTCGAAACCGGACCAGCCGCGACGGACCGCCTCGAGGATCACGTCGCGCATCACGGCCCCGCTTTCGGAGCGCACGCGCCCATCGTCGCCCCAGTCGACGCGCGGTGCCGCGTTGCGGATCACGAGCCCGCGAACGCCGCGGTCGCCGACCAGGATGTTGGCGCCGAGCCCGAGCACGAAGCAGGGCGTGCCGCTATCGCGCGCGGCGCGCACCGCGCCCGCGAGATCGTCGGCGGAATTCGCCTCATAGTACAGATCGGCCTTTCCGCCGATGCGGAAGGTGGTGTGTGGTGCGAGCGGCTCGTCCCGGCGCAGACGCCCGGCATCGAGCCGGGAGGCGAGCGTTCTCATTTCTTCCGGTCTCGCTCGGAGCTCTCGCGCTTCACGGGCTTGACCGACACGGAGGGCGTCGCGCGGCGCGCCAGCACGCGCTGCACGTCGGACAAGGATCCACCCGCGGCGCGCAGCGCGACGAGCGCGTGGTAGAGCAGGTCGGCCACTTCCTCCGTCGCGCGCGGGAGGTCCCCGTCCGCGCACGCGGCGATGAGCTCGGCCGCCTCTTCGCCGAGCTTTCGAAGGCGAAGATTCCGGTCCTCGAGCAGCTGCTCGGTATAGTTGGCGGCCTTCAGTGCCGGCGTGGCCACGCGACCGCGACCGACGTCCGTGTGCGCCGCACGTCCAGCGATACTGGCGTCGAGCGCGGAGAGCGCGTCCCCCATCGCTTCCGGGCCGACGAAGCAGGAGAGCGACCCGGTGTGGCAGGCCGGTCCATTGGGGACGACGCGCGCGAGCAGCACATCACCATCGCAATCGCACGCGAGCGAGACCACCCGCTGCGTGTTGCCGTTGGAGGTGCCCTTGTGCCAGAGCCCCCGCTTGGGGGAGAAATAGTGCATCTCGCCGGTGGCGAGCGAGCGCTCTACCGCCTGCCGATCGGCTTGCGCGACCATGAGCACCATGCCGCTGGTCGCATCCTGCGTCACGACGGTGATAATGCCGCCGCCCTTTTCGAAGTCGAGCCCCGACAGATCGAGCATTCACGTTCTCCAGTGTCGCGCGCACCCAGCCCTGGCCAAAGCCAAAACATAAAGCAATTACCGCCGGCGCCGCGTTCTCAATGATGGGGCCGTTCACCGCGGATTCCCAGTCCATCACTCCGCGAACTCCTCGGCGATCACACGCGGATCGAGCTGGCCCGTGTAGAGCGCCGTGCCGACGATGACCCCGGCGACCCCCCGGTCCGCCAGCGCACGCAGATCCTGCACCGAGCGGACGCCGCCCGCCACGAGGAGCGGGCGCTCCGACGCCTCCGCGGCGTCTTCGATGGCTGGAAGGTCCTCGCTCGCGATCCCATCGGTCCGATACTCCGGTGAGATGAGCAAGCCGCCGAGCGGGAGACTGCTGAGGTCCTCGATGAGATCGACGATCGTCCGCGTGCCAGCGCCGCCGCTCGGATCGAGGAAGCGGCCGCGGACCCGGGTCGCGACGATGAGACGCTCCGGGAAGGACGAGGCGGTCCCCTCGAGCCAGTCCGGCTCCGCGAGGGCGCGCGGTCCGAGGACGACGAGCGCCGCGCCGTCGGACACGAGCTCATCCACTTGATCGCCGCTGCGGATCGCGCCGCCCACCTGGATGAGGAGCGGTACGCCGGTGAGCAGATCGCGCACGGCATCTCGAGGGCGGGGCTTGGCGGCGCCCGCATCGAGATCCATCACGTGCAGCCGGTGAAAGCCGAGACGCTCCCACGCCTGCGCGACGTCGAGCGGCTGCGACGTGTGAAAGCCGCCGCCGGTGACGCCCGGCGCGGCGGCTTGCGTGCACAGACCGGCGCGGAGATCGAGCGCGGGAATGACGATCATTCGCCGGAGTGTCCGCTGGCGTCGGGGGCGGCCTGCTCGCGCTCGATCTCGAAGACGCAACGCATCCCGCCGTCGTGCGTGCACCGCTGCCGGACGGGGGCGTGCGCGATCTCGGCGACGAAGGCCTCGAGCAGATCGCAGCCACCGGCAGGATCGCTCGTGATCGCCGCTAGCGGGCAGCAGCGACTGGTGAGCGTGAGGATCTGTGCCCGCTCGACGATCTCCGCCGTCCCGCCCAGGGCCGTGAACGCCGCCGCGGCGTCCTCGACGCGGGACCTCGGCCGCGCATCCATCGCGCGGGACCGCAGCGCGAGCTGGCGGCCCGCCGCGCGAAGTAGCGCGGAGAGCTCCGCCGGCGGGAGTCGCTGTTTCATCGCACCGACGAGATGAAGGATCGCGGCGGCGTAGGCGCTCGAGAGATGTGCGGCGGCGGCGCTCGCGATGCGATACTGATAGGCGGGCTTTCCGCGGGTCGCCCGGTGAAGCGCGACGCGCTCGACGAAGGCATCGCGCTCGAGCACGGCTAGGTGGCCTCGCACCGCGTGCGAGGCGAGTCCAAGTCGGCTCGCGAGTCGGTCAACAGTGGCCGGCTCGCGCTGCAGCTCTTCGAGGAGGCTCGAACGCGTGCCGCCGAGGGAGCGGCTGATCCAGAGGGGAAGGGCCATTTGGGGATTCGAAGGGGCCCGCGAGTCGCTGATCTGGCGAGGGTAGGATAGTACTCACAGATTAAATAGTCAATAAAATACTTACTTAAGTATTTTAACAATTTTAATGTGTTCGTGGGACTCTATCCTTTGGCACCCATTCGTATGAGCAATGCCATTGCACGAAAAACGCGGTGATCCATAGCTCTCCTCACTCATCGGTGCCCAGGGGAACTAGTGCCCCCTTCGCTGCCTACAATGACTCGCGCGCCGTCGGTAGGAGCGCCGCGCAGCGTCATCGCATGCGCGGTGTCACGCAGCAGGGGTGCGACGGAAGGAGGATCTATGCGAATTTCCTGTGTCATTGTGCTTGCACTGATCGTGGCCGGCTGTGGTGGGGGAAGTGGAGGGGGCGGAACGAGCGCGCCGGTATTCACGTCGCTCACTCTCACCTCGAACTCCACGGCGTTTGAGTTCGGGCCGGTGGACACCTTGCGGCTCATCGCCAAGGACCAGAATGGGCTCGCGATGTCTACGGGAACCGTCCTCCCCATTTGGACTGTCACATCGGCAACGAAGGCATCGGTCAGCCCGAATAAGATCCTGGTCGTGACCTCCGGCCAGGGCAGCGGCTCGGTCACCGTCTCGGCCGACCTGACGATGCAGGGGATCACACACAGCTCCAACACGGTGAACGTGACACTCGCGCTCGCGCCGGCAGTGCAGTCGGTGGTCGCACCCGCTGGTATCAACGCATTCTCGCCGAATAGCGTGCACATCGTAGTTGGCGGCACCGTCAACTGGAGCGGCCTGTCGGCAAACCACAATGTAGATTTCGCGACGATCACCCCATTCAGCGGCGGGACGAGTGCGATCAGCGGAGCAACTGGGAGCTCGAATACGGCGACCGTCACCTTGAATACACCGGGTACCTTCAGCTACCAGTGTGATGCGCATCCGGGAATGCTGGGGGCCGTCACCGTTCATTGATCGCGCGGTGGACCGCACGATCCAACGGCGCGAGGGGACGTCGAGCTCG
>JAYUMO010000062.1:0-11418 GCA_043762555.1 Gemmatimonadaceae bacterium
CAGGAACTCATCGGCGTAGCCCCACTTCGCCTTGTAGTAGTACTCCACCACGTACGGCTTCTCGGGCGACGGTGCCGCCGCGCTCTGCGCAGCTGCCGAGGTCACGCGAAAGTGAATGAGCGCGACGCCCGCGATCAATGTCAGCAACGCGCCGGCGGCGATGCGATGGTTGAAGCTCATGACTCGATCCTCCGGAGATGGAGCGGGATCCCTCGCGCGAGCGCGCACGGTAGGCTCTCACCAGCTTACCGGCCGCCACCCTTCCGCGATAGAGTGCGCGGCGAGCGGTCCACCGTGAAGCCGACGCGCCGCCGATCCTCCTCCACCGGGAATGCCGGCGCCATCAGTCGGCGGATCGCGTTGAAGACGGCGGTGAACTTACTGTCGTACCGCGCCTCGAGTGCGTCGATGCGGCGAGCGAGATCCTGATGCGCCGAGAGGAGCTCTCGTAGATGCACGAACGCGCGCATGATGGCGACGTTGACGTCCACCGCGCGTTGGCTCCGCAACACGCTCGAGAGCATCGCGACGCCCTGCTCGGTGAACGCGCGTGGTAGTTTTCGCTGGCCGCCATGCCAACTTGATATCACAGATTGTGACATCAAGTTTGTGACCTCAAGATTGTTGGTGCACCGCTCGTGAGTCGAAGGGCCATCGGCGCCTCCTACGGCACCACCTCGAATAGCGACTCGGCGAGCACCGCGTACGAATCGTCGAGCCCCAACGCGACGCGATAGACACCAGGCCGGAGCGGCCAGCCGCCTCCCTCCGCGGCCTGGTCGAGCACGGCGCTCCCGGCGACGGTGCTCCCCGTGTGCCGCCAGAGCAGCGGGTTCGGGTCTGCCAGGTCGGCGCGGGCGACATAGACTCCCACCCAGTCCCATCGGTTCCCCGGGGCATCGTGCCAGTGGGCCACGATCGCCTCGCCGGCGCGGAACTTGCGCTTCGATGTCCCCACCCCCGGCCTCGCGTCGGGCGCCGTGAGCCAGAAGCGCGCGCGCGCCTGAATGGCTCCGCTCGAGCTCAGGAGCTGCACGTCCCACGCGCCGCGATTCAGATCGCGCGTGGAGACGCGCACGGTGTCGATCGCGCCGGACGCACGGATATTGACCTCCAGCGCAGTCGCCCCCGACACTGAGCCGACTCCCTTGAAGCGAAGCCGAGCACCTCGCTCGGCGCTGTGCACCTGGATCGTGACGTCGCCCCCTTGGATGGCGCGCTGATGAGGGACCACCACCAGTGGCGGTGCCGGCGCCGGCTGAACGTCGAAGGTGGTGACGATGGCCCGGTGATCCGATACCCACGGCTCGACCGTGATCGTCACGTCGCGCGCGCCGCCCTCGCCCACGAGGCCGCTCGCCGTGGCGCGTGCCGCGGCGGTGGCGTACAAGAGGTCGATGCGCATCTGCGCATCCTTCGGGTCGGGATTCCACCCGCTCACCTTGGGCCGCCCCGCCCACCAGGTGAATCCCGGGTGCGCACGCGCATCCGGATACACCTCGCGATACGAATCGCGAAATCCCGCCGATTCCGCCGCGAGGCTCGTGGGCCACCCCACGCCATCATCGCGATGGGAGGGCGCATTGAAGTCGCCGGCCAGGAAGGCCGGGATCCCCCGCGCGATGAGCGGCGCGAGATCCGCGAGCACCGGCTGGAGCGCCGGAAGCCGGAGCCGCCGCTCGAGCGCGAGTATGCGCCCCTGGCTCCAGCCGAGCCGCTCCAGCTCATCGGCCGATGAGTCGGACGGCAAGTGCACGTTGGCCACCGCGACCACGCACCCCGGGCTGAGCTCGACGAGGGTAAGATCGGTCCCTTGCGCCCCCCGGATCGCCACGAGCGGTGATCGCGAGATCACGTGCGTGCGACGATCGGTATTCGCCCATCCCAACGCGCGCGCCAGGCTGTCGAGGTTGCCGTACGCCTCCTCGATCGCCACCACCTGGGCGCCGCTCAGCCGGATCGCCTCCACCACGTTCTTGAAGGAGACGAGCGTGCCGCCGTACTCGATGTTGAAGACCATCACCTTCAACTCGCGCCGGCCGCACGCGAGAGGCGGCGGCGGACTGCGGGCGAGCGCGCACCAGGCGATCGCGAACGAGAGTGCCGCCGGAGGAGGACGGGAGGATCCCGCACGAGTCGGCACATGAGCCGCATCCTTCTATTGAATGGTCCGCCGCTTCGCGATGCAATTCGGGCAGCGGACCTCGCCATCCCCCGGCCGGCGCATCGTGACCCCGCAATCCACGCAGAAAACGATCTGGGCGTACGTCAACAGCGCACTCGCCACGAGCGCCGCGATTACCCCCGCCGTGGCGAGCGCGCCCCCGCCCAATTGGCCGCTGCCCCAGACCACCAGGAAAGCCATAGAGTAGAACAGCACCAGCGTCACCGGAAAGACCCGTCGCTTGAGCGCCGCATTATCCGAGAGGATCACGAAGAGGACGCCGAGCCCGCTGAGCACGAAGCAGAAGGCGACCACCGGAGCCAGCGGCGAATTGGATGACAACGAGAAGTGCATCGCTCCGCTCCTTGAGGCCTCCAAGGTGCCTCTCGTTCGCGCCGTCCGGAAGCGTCGCGCCCAGCATGATCGTTGCGGTCCCGGTGGCGCACCGGCCCGAGATGCGATAGATAAGACGCACGCCAGCCGGTCAGTGCCTCCACACGACGGAGACGCACCCATGACGTCCGACAGTCTCGCGCGCCCCGCTTCGCAGTCCGCTCCGCCGACATCCGCGCCCTCGACGCGACGCATCATGTCGCTCGACGTGATCCGCGGCGTCGTCATGATCCTGATGGCGCTCGATCACGTGCGCGTCTTCTCGGGCGTCCCCGCCGGCGGTCCCACCCCCGGCGTCTTCTTCACCCGATGGATGACCAACTTCGTCGCCCCTGCCTTTGTCTTCCTCGCCGGTACCGGCGCGTTCCTCTATGGGCGGCGGGTCGGCAGCCGCCGTGACCTCGCGCGCTTCCTCGCGATCCGCGGCGCGTGGCTCGTGCTGCTCGAGCTCACCTTCCTGCGCGTCGCCTGGACCTTCAATTTCGACTACTCGCATTACGTGCTCGCCGGCGTCATCTGGATGCTCGGCTGGTGCATGATCCTACTCGCCGGACTCCTCTGGCTCCCCACGCCGGCGCTCGCCGCCGTGGGCCTCATCATCATCGCCGGGCACAACGTCATGGACTTGGTCGCGCCCGTCAACGGCGACTGGGCGCTTTCGACCGGCGTCACCTGGCTCTGGCAGATCCTCTATTTCGGCGGGCCGGTGCAACTGGGAGCGGAGGGGTCGCTCGCGGTGCTGTACTCCATCGTCCCGTGGATCGGCGTGATGGCCGCCGGCTATGCGTTCGGCCAGGTGATGGAATGGCCGCCGGAGCGGCGTCGCCGCTTCTGCTTCCAGCTCGGCGGCGGGGCGGTGCTGCTCTTCCTCGTGCTTCGCGTCGCCGACGTCTACGGCGACCCACGCCATTGGGCAAACGCGCCGGTCTGGCACGGCATGCCGGCCCCGCTGCGTTTCCTCGCGACGAGCAAGTATCCCGCGTCACTGCTCTTCCTGCTGATGACGCTTGGGCCCATGGTCCTCGCGATCCCCCTGCTCGAGAAGGCGCGTGGAAAGGCGGCCGACGTGCTCGCGACCTACGGCCGAGTGCCGCTCTTCTTCTACCTGCTGCACATCCCGCTCATTCACGCGCTGGCGCTGGTGGTATCGTTCGCGCGCGAAGGCAGTGTCAACCCGTGGCTCTTCCTCAATCATCCGATGATGGTGCCGCCTGCGCCGGATGGCTACACGTGGAGCCTCCCCCTGCTGTATCTCATGACGGCGGTCGCGGTGGTCATCCTCTACATTCCTTGCCGCTGGTTCGCGCGCCTCAAGAATTCGCGTCGCCTTCCCTGGCTCAGCTTCCTGTGACCGAGCGGGCGCTTCTCCACCGAGCGCAGAGCTCCCGCGCGGCGTCGGGCCACTCGGGGTAGGTGAACGAGAATCCTTCGCTGAGTAGGCGCCCCGGCACCACGCGCCTGCTCTTGAGGATGAGCTCGGTCTCGCTCCTGAGGAACACGGCGCCGATCGCGAGCATCCACTCGCTTGCCGGCAGCCCGAACGGCGTCCCCCACGCCCTGCGCAACGCGGCCATGAACTCGCGATTCGGGAGCGGGTTCGGCGCCGCGAGAATCACCGCGCCGTCCATTCTAGTTCGCTCGATCAAGAAGTAGACGGCGCGCACGAAGTCCGTCTCGTGGATCCACGAGATGTACTGGCGGCCGCTCCCCGACGTGCCGCCCAGTCCACGCCGCACCAGGCCGAGCAGCGTGTCGAAGATGCTCCCCCGATCAGGGTTCATGATCATCGCCGAGCGCAGCTTCACCTTGCGAGTGCGCGGCGTGGGCGCGTCGTCGAGCGCCTTCTCCCACGCCGTGGCGACCTCGATACTGAAGTGCCACGCGGATGGTGCATCGGCCTCGTGTCCCCCCAGGATGCCGGATGCTTCATCGTTCG
Source organism: Gemmatimonadaceae bacterium (assembly GCA_043762555.1). Taxonomy (GTDB): domain Bacteria; phylum Gemmatimonadota; class Gemmatimonadetes; order Gemmatimonadales; family Gemmatimonadaceae; genus DATKOH01. The sequence goes on from JAYUMO010000062.1 coordinate 4,494, forward strand.
GCGCGTCGTATCGGTGTGCGTAGATGGTCGCGGTGCTTGCCTGCAGCCAGATGGCGGGGGGCCGGCTCGCGTTGGCGATCGCCCGTCTCACGGCGTTCACCGAGGCGATGCGCGACCGCATGATCTCGTCGCGATGCGCCGGAGTGTAGCGGCAGTTCACCGACCGCCCGGCGAGGTTGATCACGACATCGGCGCCGTCGAACTCCTGAAGCCAGCCTCGCCGGTCCGCCGGGTTCCATCGCACCACGCGCCAGGGCGCTGGTTTCGGCGAGCGGCCCAGGACGGCGACGTCGTGACCGTCGCGCTGGAAGGCGCGCGCGAGCACGGCGCCCACCTGTCCCGTGCCCCCCGGGATGACGATCTTCACAAAAAGCTATGGCGCGGCGGGCAGCGTGTAGTCGAACGCATACGAGTGCTTCCCGTCCGCGATGGTGATCGTCAACGTGCCCGCGATGCCCGCCAGCTGGCCGGTGCCGGAGTCGGGCACGACGGTGATCGTGAGCTGCGGCGCGCCGCGCGTCATCGTGCCGCTGTGCTGCAAACTGAATGTGCCGGCGCGGCCGTTCACCGTTCCCGTCACGCGCTCGATCGCCACGTAGGCGGCAGACCCTTTGACCTCGGTGCCGACGGTCAGCATCTCGCCCTTGCCGGTCCCCTGGAGATCGCCGTGATATTGCTTGTCGATCGAAAAGCGCCCCAGCGTCGCAGCGGCGGCAGCGACGCCGGAGCTCTCACCGGTGGGCAGCGGCGTCACTTTCACGTCGAACGTTCCGGTGGCGTGCAGGGTCGCGAGGGGCTCCTGCTTGACGGTAGACGCGGGCGCTGCGCTCGCCTGCGCGTGGGCCGCGGCGCACACGCCGGTGGAGATGAAGGCCGCGGCGCACACGCCGGTGGAGATGAAGGCCGCAGCTATCACACGCGCGGCGCGAATGCGCTTCGTCATGGCAGTGCTCACGTGGCTACTTCAGGTGGGAGCTGCGAGGCCCGCTCCTCAAGATACGACAACGCATTCCGGCGCGCCGCGACGTGGTGCGCCACGTGTGCCGCCAGGCGCTTCCTCGCCTCGGGCGTCGCCCTCCAGAGCACGAGTCGGCCGCCGCGCAGTCCGTCGTCGATCGCTTGGATCTCGCGCACTAGGTGCTGCAAGTAACTGCGCAACGCCGTCAGCGTCGCCATCTGCTCGAGCGGCGCCAGCTCCACGAGTCGCGTCAGCTCCGGATCCGCGTCCGGCAGCACCCGCGAGGGTGGGATCGGCGGGCGCGCGTCCGGATCGCTCACGAAGCCCGCCGGGATCGGCGGCGCATCGGTGACCGGATCCACGCCCGAGTAGGCGGCGACAGCCAGCAGGATGCCCGCCGCGAGGCTGCCGAGGAGCCAAGGAAGGACCGCCAAGGGATGGTAAATGACCCAGCGAGCGTCCAGACTCCCGACTAGTACCGGCACGCCGATCAGCAAGATCGCGAGCAGCGCCGCCAAGAAGCGCCACACGAGGCTGAGGCGATACCGAAGTCGTGGGGTGCGCATGAGCGACGGGTCCTGGCTGCCGAGTCGGCGGCGGTCGCTCAGAACGCGGAGAGCGGTGTCTTCGAACTGATCGGACGCGGCCGCGCGCTTCGCTCGAACACCACCACGACCCACAGCGGAGTACCGCCCTGCCATCGGCGCTGCAGACCGGCGCGCTCGACGACCGCGGCCATCGCGGCCGGCGCGTGGATGTAGGAGCGAAAGGGGTCGCGCCAGAGCGCACGCCAGCGATTCCCGCACTCGGCAATGGCGCGGGACAGCCAATTTCGCCGAGGATACGAGAACGCGAGCAGCTTTCGCGCGTGGTCGGCGGCCGCCCGCAGCAAGCCGGCGTAGTCGGGATCGCAGCAGACGACGCGATCGAGGGTCACGACGTCCGCCAACGCGAGCTCGTCGGCGACCGCGCGAACGTCGGCGTGCCGGAAGGTGACGCGCTCGCCGTGACCGAGACGCTCGGCTTCGCCCTTCGCGGCGGCGATATATGCCGCGGACGCATCCACGTGCTCGGCTCGCGCGAAACCCCGATCCAGCAGATGGTGATGGATGGCGCCGATCCCGCCGCCGATGTCGAGGAGCGTCGCCTCGCGCGGCAGCTCCGCCGCCTGCACCGCGGCGACCAGCTTCCTCGTGGCCGCATCCGCCCCGCGACGGCGAAAGCGCTTGAGATCGGCGCGCGCGATCGTGGGATCGAACTGCCGATCGGTGACCACACAGTGGGAGCAGGTCATGGAATGATCAGGACGGCACGCGAGTCGGAGCCCACGATCTGGACGCCGAGCACGGTGGACTAGGCCGGCTTGGGCGCGGCGCCGCCGGACCCGCCGCTGATCTTCACGACGGCGGCCTTGTTCACGAGGATCCGCAGATTGTTGCTCTGCGGATCGGCGGGGAGCACGAAGAAGAAGGGGCGCGTGGGCGGAAAGTGCACGACCAGCCCCGCGGCCTTCTCGCCGTCCTTGAACTCGAGCTCGATCGGGAAGGCGCCGTGCGCGCGCGGATCGCCGGGATCCAGGTAGACCGTCTCGCGGAGCGCCGGATTCCCTTCGAGCTTCTTCACGAAGTAGAGCGCCTTGAGGTCGGCGAGCTTCACCGTCACCACGCCCTTGTCGGCGGTCTTCACGTGGCAGGTGGGCCGCGCGAGATCCACGTCGAGGCACGTGCCTTTCACCATCGTGCCATCGAGGAGGTGCGCGACGACCTCATTCGCCATGATGCCACCTCATTGGGGGAAACTCGTCTGATAAACTGGTGCCCGAAGCGGCCGCGGACAAGAACACCTTTCTCAACGCCGCTTCCGCCGGCGCTTCGGCTTTGGAGGATCGGGCATGAATTGGATATTGATCGCGACCAGGTCTGTCTCGAACCACGCCGCCAGCCGGCCGGTGAACTTTTCCGCGAGATAGAACAGGTCGCTGCTGGTCTTCGGACGCACGTGCGCGACAAGGACGCCTCCCGCGTTGGAGATGGCGATGTGGCCGCCCTTGGGGCGCTGCACGTGCTTGAGTCGGGTCCGAGCCTTGTTGCTCCAGGCCCAGGTGCTCGCGTCACGGATCCGCGAGCGGAGGAGCCGGAAGGCATCGCGCCCGGGAGCGGGGATCGCTTGAAGAACGAGCATGGGGCGCCTCCGATGTGGGAATGACTCCGATGCCGTCAAACGTAGCAGGATTCAGCGGCGGGCGGAGGCCAGGAGCGGACCGCTAGGCCATCACTTTGGTCGATCGCCATCGATAGCGCGAGAGCGGGATCGATCCGCGCACGAGGCGCACGCCCTCCCCGACGAGTAGACGCGCCTGCATTCGGTCATGACCGAGACCATTGGAGCGAATGCTCACTTGACCCCTGGCATTGACCACGCGGAACCACGGGAGCGGCGTGTCATCGGGCAGTGCGTTGAGCGCGTATCCGACCAGCCGCGCGTGGCGCGGCAAGCCGGCCAGCCGTGCCACCTGACCATACGTTGCGACGCGTCCCTTCGGAATGCGAGAGACCACATCGTAGATCCGGCGGTAGCTGTCCGACACCGGTCGCCGGCGCTATGACGGGCCGCCACTCTTCGCCGACAGCCGCTCGTACACGAGCGCCGCGGCGGCGATGTCCTCGCAGGCCATGCCGAGGGAGACGAATACCACCGTCGCCCTCGGATCCACCGGCCGGCGGCCGTCGAGTACCTCGCCAAGCTCGGCGTGAATGACGGGCCGCCATTTGCGGAAGTTGCCCGACTCCGCGAGCGCGCCCTCGCGCGAGTCGACGATCACGACGCTCGCCATCGTGTCAGCGTCCACCTCGGTTCCGTCGCGGCTGCCCCACCCCACGGTTGCCACCTTCGCCCCCGGCTTCAGCCATTTCCCTTCGAGCACGGGCTCGACGGCGGATGTCGCGACGACGACCACGTCCGCACCGCGCACGGCGCTCTCGCGCGACATCGCCTTTCCACCGGTCACTTGAGCCAGTCGCTCCGCCCGCTCCGGCGTCCGGTTCCAGATCCGGATCTCCTTGAAGTCCCGAACGTGCCGGAGCGCGGCAATGTGACTTCGTCCCTGTATGCCGGCGCCGAGGATCGCGAGCGCGCGCACATCGGGCGCGGCCACGGCGTCGACGAACGCCGCGGTCACCGCCGCGGTCCGCATCTCGGTGATCAGGCGTCCATCCATCACCACGAGGGGCTCCCCTGTCTCCGGTCGAAGGAGGACGATCGTCGCCAAGTGCGTATGCAGTCCCCGTTCGGCGTTCCCCGGATATACCGTGACGAGTTTCGCGCCCACCGCGGTCGCGCTTGCGGCGGCCATGCTGGCGAAGAAGCCGCCGCGCGATTCGACCTCGATGATACGGCGCTGTGGCTGCGCGATACGGCCGGCGGAGTAGTCGATGAGCGCGCGGCGCATCGCGGGGATAAGATCGGCAAAGCGGAGGACAGTTGCGACGGCAGCTTCATCGAGAAGTTGCAAGGGCGTTGCTCCGGTAGGACCAGACAAAAGCGGTCCGTAGTCCATAGTCCATAGTCCATAGGGAGAAAGTGGACAATGGGGCGCTTCCTACGCTCGACTATCTCCCTATGGACTATGGACTACGGACTATGGACTGCCGTTGCCCGCGCCCCTCAGTGACTTATCGCGAAGAACCACGCCGCGATCACGGGCCCGCGTGGCGGCCGGCTCCCCGGCGCTGGCGGCGGCGTCCCCGGCGCGGGCGCCGGAGCCGGGCCGTACTCGGGTGTGAACACGTAGGCGACATGTTTCACCGGATCCACGGATATCGTCTTCGCGCCCATCATCGTGGGCACCGTGGCGATCACGGTGTACTTGTCCGGCCCATCCTGCCGCACGACGGTCACGTTCCCATCGCGCCCGGCTGGGACGTAGATCAGCTTCTGCGACGCGTCCCAGCCGAGGGCGTCCACGCCGTCGCCGTTCGCGATCGTCGCCACGACCCTGCCGGACGTGGCGTCCAGCACCACCGACGTCTTGCTGCACCCGGAGATGACCCGGTCGGTGCTCCGGTCGTACGCGATCCCGGTGGGGCCCTCGCACGGCGCCATTGGCCACGACGCGAGCACCTTCATGGCCTTGATATCGATCACATGGATCGTGTTCTTGCTCTCGTTGTTGACGAAGATCTTCCCCTTGCCATCGCTCGCCGCGCCTTCGGGCGAGTCGTCTTCGAGCTGCACCGTCCCGGTGATGTCACCGCCCTTGGGGTCGATCGCCACGAGTGTGCCGATCGGGCGGCTGTGATCGGTGAGGAGGATCCGGTCGGAGAAATCGTCGTACATGATGCCGTCCATCCCGCCGGTGGCGACCTTGATCTTCTTGATCACGCCGAGCGACTTGATGTCGAACATCGTGACGGTGGAATCGCCGCCATTGGTGATGAAGCCGTGATCCCATTTCGGCACGAGCGCGATGCCGTGCGTGCGCGGCGTGTCGGGGATGTCGCCGAGCACTTTGCCGGTGGCGCCGTCGACGACCATCACGTGCGTGCCGCGTGAGATGAAGACTCGGCCGGTGCCGGGCTCGGCGGTGAGATAGTCCGTACCGCCGTCGCCGCCGATGCTGAACTTGGTGACGGAAAACGTTTGAGCTGCGCCGCCGCTTGGCAGAGCGATCGCGGAGGCGAGAAGGCACGCCGTCATGGAAAGAGAACGAATCGTCATCTGTACCTCCCGGTGAGTTAAGAGCAGTCCATAGTCCATAGTCCGTAGTCCATAGGGAGCTAGTCGGGAGTAGGAAGTGCCCCACTATCCACTTTCTCCCTATGGACTATGGACTATGGACTATGGACTACGGACTATGGACCGCCGTTGACTTGTCTTGTTCTTTCAGCACTCGTCTCAATATCTTGCCTGACGGCGATTTCGGTATCACGTCGATGATCTCCACACATCGTATCCTCTTGTACGGCGCGACCCGCGCGCTCACGAATTCCATCAAGGCCTCCGGCGTCACCGCTCCCTTGAGCACGACGAACGCCTTCGGCGACTCGCCCACCTCCGGATCCGGAACCCCGATCACCGCCGCGTCCGCCACCGCGGGATGCGTCAGCAGGAGCGCCTCCAGCTCCGCCGGCGGCACTTGATAGCCCTTGTACTTGATCAATTCCTTGAGCCGATCCACGATCGAAAAATACCCGTCCGCATCCACGCGCCCGATGTCGCCCGTGTGCAACCATCCGTCGGCGTCCAACGTCTCCGCAGTCGCATCCGGATTCCCGAGATATCCCTTCATCACCTGCGGACCGCGGATCAGGATCTCCCCCTCCGCGCCGGTGCCGACGTCGGCGCCAGTGGCCACGTCCACGATCCGGCATTCGGTGTTGGGAACGAGCTGCCCCACCGTGCCCGGCCTGTTCTTACCCGGAAGCCGCGACGTCGCATGCGTGACGGGGCTCGCTTCCGTCATCCCATACCCCTGATTGACGTCGCAGTTCAGGCGCGCCGCGCAGGCCTCTTGCAGTGCAGCATCCATCGGCGCCGCGCCCGAGAACACCGTGCGCAGATGCGATAGATCGTGCCCGTCCACCGCCGGGTGCTTGGACAGCGCCACGACCACCGGCGGCGCCACGCACACGTGCGTGATGTGATGCGTCTGCAGGAGCCCGAGGAAGGACTCCAGCTCGAACTTGGGCATCGTCACCAGCGTGATCCCGCGATAGAGACCGAGCCCCATGACGACCACCATCCCATAGATGTGGAAGAAGGGCATCAGCGCGATCGACCGGTCGTCCTCGCTGATGTGCAGCATTGCCGCGGCCTGGATCACGTTCGCCACGAGATTCCGATGGGTCAGCATGACGCCCTTGCAGAGCCCGGTGGTGCCGCTCGAGTACGGCAACGCCACGAGATCCTCGCTCGGGTCGAAGGTCACGCGCGGCGCCGTGCCGTTCGATCCCATGAGCGTCGCGAAGG
>JAYUMO010000063.1:0-2549 GCA_043762555.1 Gemmatimonadaceae bacterium
CGATGTCCCAGAGCTGGAACATCTCGGCCCGCGCCTGCGCGACCTTCCCCTGCCGCATGAGCCAGTGGATGTGGATCAGGCGCAGCTTGACCGCCGGGCGCAGGGTCTGCCACCAGTCCTCCATGAAGTCATCCGACATCGCACGGCACGGCGTCGGTGTACGATTCAGGGAAAGAGCCGACCCGGCCTCGCTGGGCAGCGGCGCACCATCGCCGCTGCAGGACGCCGCGACGATCGCCGCGAAGGGGAGCGCATACAGGAGAGCTGAACGGCGCATCGAGTTACCTTTGGTGGGGGTTCCCGGCTCGGCAGACGGGGATCATCTGCCACCGATTCACGGTCTCTTCGCCTTCTTCACCAACGCCTGATAGCGGGGGTCGTCCCGGAGATTCCGCCACATCCAGTTGTTGTCGTCATTGAATTCTCCGGGACTCGCCGCGAAATATTCGGCGAGCGCCTTGAGCGCCTGGTCCTTGTCGCCAAGCAGATTATACACGCGGCCCTTATCGAGCGTGAGGTCCTTCGTCGGATCGAGATCGGCCGGGTCGTCGGCGCGTAACAAAATATGCCTTGCGCTGTCGGCGAGTCCCGCTTGCGCGATCGCGCCGGCCACGAGCACCTGCGCCTCCAGCTTGACATAGGGGCGCTCCCCCTCGGGGGTGAGCGCGACCATTGCATCCGCGACACGCCAAGCGTGCGCGACGTCCGGCGTGACGGCCTTGGTCTCCAACAGGTAGAGCTGACACCGCTGGAATCGGGGATCCTTCGGGAAGCGGCGGCCCCCCTCGGCGCACCAATGGATCGCGTCGGGCAGCTGTTCCAGATCGTACGAGGTCGTGAAGAGGCGCCAGAGCACCGTGTTGGCGTTGGCGAGGTAGGCGTCCTCCTCGTACGCGCTGCGGGCCGCGAGCTTCGCGCCGGCCACATCGTTGTATTGGTTGTAGAGATGGCTCAGTACCGCCCACGCCCCCGCCTGCGATCGCGAGATCTTGGTGGCTGCCTCCAGATCATCACGCGCGGACTTGAGGAGTGCCTTCGCCTTGGTCGGATCGGGCTCCAGGCCCGACAGCCAGCGCCAGTAGCGCAGCGTGCCGCGCAACTCCAGCGCGTCGGCGCTCCGAGGCGCCAGACCGAGCGCGGCGTCCGCGTGCGCGAGCCCCTTGTCGATCCACGGCGAGGCCTTGAGCGGGGCGTCGCCGTAGAAGCGGGAGGCGCGGTAGTCGAGCACGCCGCGGAAGACGTCGGGGTCGGGCCACCGGCTGTCGAGCGCGCCCGCCTGCGCGAGCAGTGAATCGGCGATCGAGACCTGATGGAGGAGCCCGGCGGTGTCGCCCGTCGCGATCGCGCTGTCCGCCCGGCGTCCGTTCTCCTTGGCGCGCTGCAGCAGCGCCCAGGCATCGGCGTTGTCCGTGCCCTCGCGCTCCGCGCGCAGCTTCACTTCATCGCCCAGTCGCGCGCGAATGAGCCGCGACACCTGCTGCGCGAGCGTGTCGCGGATGGCGACGAAATCCTTGGCCGGCTGCTCGAAGCTCGCGCGCTGGAAATCGGCGCCGCTCGCGCCGTCCAGGAGGCGGACGTTCACCAGCAGCTTGTCGCCGTCCTTCTCCACCGAGCCGCGCACCAGCGTGCCGGCCTGCAGCGCGCGCGCGATGCTGTCCGGCGCGATGCCGCCGTTCCGGAACATCCCCACGCCACCCGCCGACACGACGCTCAGCGCGTCCACCGTGCCGAGCTCCGCGATGAGCGCCTCCGTCAGACCGCTCGCGAGGAATCCGAGGCTCGAGTCGCGGCTGGCGTCGGTGAAATAGAGCACCGCGATCCGTCGCGGATCGAGCGCGTTCGCGCCCGCCGCGGCCGGATTCCGCCGCAGCGCCCGCGCGCCGAACCACGCCGCGCCGGCGAGGACGGGGAGCGCGGCGAGGGCGATCCAGAGTGATCGCCGGCGCGGGGCCGGAGCCGGCCGCCGCATCGCGGCGCGCTGGCTCGTGCGCTGCGCCGCGCGGCGTGAGGTCGTGCTCCCGGTGGGCGTGCGCAGCGCGTCCGCGAACTCGCGCGCCGTCTGGTAGCGGTCCGCCGGCACCTTCTCCAGCGCGCGCAGCACCGCTTCCTCCACTTCGTCGGGGATCGCGCTCCGCACGATCGTGAGCAGCGGCACCTGGTCGAGCGCGTGGCGCGCGAGGATCGCTTGCGCCGTCGGGCCGGCGAAGGGGGGATGCCCGCTCAGCATCTCGTAGAGCACGCAGCCGAGACTGTAGACGTCGGCGCGCCCGTCGAGATCGCGCTCCGCCATCGCCTGCTCGGGACTCATGTACACCGGCGTGCCCAGCGTGACGCCGGTCTGCGTCAGCTTCTGCTCGCCGGCCGCCGCCGCCGCGCGGGCAATGCCGAAGTCGGCCACCAGCGCGTGCCCGTCCTCGAGCAGGATGTTCTCGGGCTTGATGTCGCGGTGGATCACCCCCTGCCGGTGCGCGTAGTCGAGCGCGTCGGCCACCTCGATGGCGAGCCGCACCGACTCATCCACCGAGAGCTGCTTCTCCCGGTCGAGCTTC
>JAYUMO010000064.1:0-24509 GCA_043762555.1 Gemmatimonadaceae bacterium
GAATTCCGCCATCGACCCGAACCGGTCCGCCGGCTCCTTCGCCAATGCGCGCTCCAGCGCCGCCGCCATCGCGCGCGGCACATCCGGCCGGCGCGTCGCGATCGGATCCACATCCTCGTAGATGTGGCGGTGCAGCACGGAATGCGCGATGTCGCCCGGAAAGGGGAGCTCGCCGGTCAGCATGTGATACCCGACGCACGCCAGCGCGTACTGGTCGGCGCGCCCGTCCACGGGGAGGCCCATCGCCTGTTCGGGCGCCATGTAGTGCGGCGTCCCGACGATGATCCCGGTGCGGGTGAGCCCGCTCGCGCTCTCGATCGCCTTGGAGATGCCGAAATCGGTGAGGATCACCCGCGTGTCGGCTTCGAGCATGATGTTCGCGGGTTTCACATCCCGATGGACGACGCCGCGTTGGTGGGCGTGGCCGAGCGCCGCCGCGGCCTCGGTGAGCACTCGGATCGTGACGCCCGCGTCGATCGGCCGGCCCGGCGCCAGGAGGTCGTCGAGCGACCGGCCGGCGACGAATTTCATCACGAAGTAGTTGAGCCCGCTCTCGCTCTCCACCCGATAGATCGGGATGATGTTCGGATGATCGAGCTTGGCCGCGATCTTCGCCTCCTGCTGGAAACGCGACACCAGATGGTCGTCATTCGAAAGATCGGGAGGGAGCACCTTGATCGCCACGGTGCGCTCGAGCGCGAGATCCTGCGCACGGAAGACCGCCGCCATCCCGCCGGCGCCGAGGAGCTCAGCGACGGCGTAGCGCCCGGCGAGCGTCCGCGTGAGGCGCTGGCGCAGCTCGTCGTAGGGGGCGAGGGTCATCGGGGCGGGCGGCGCTTCCGCGCGCCGGCGAGCGCGGATTCGAAGGCAAAGGCGGGTCTCGGCGCTCGGCGCTCGGCCCTCGGCGACTGAACGGAAAGTGCCGGCAGGGCTGGGAGAGCACACGTGGTCCCGACGGCGATGCAGAGCGAGTAGCGCGCGGGAAATCCGACGGAATCGTGGGCCACCAGGTAATAGTCGCCCGGATTCAGCGTCAGCGTCAGCGTCTTGCTCGCCCCGCCGGTGAGCGCGCTCCTCAGGATCGTGAGCGGCGACATGGGGCTGGGGATGTTGAGAACGTACAACACGATGTCGCTGGGGTTCACGGTCGGCTGGGTCACCGAGCGCGAGAAGAGCTTCGCCGTCACGGTTTGCGGGCCAGTGCCGGGGACGTGGAAGCGCAGCCAGTCGATCTCGAAGGCGTTGTCGATGGTGAGCGTGTCGCTGAACGGCGTGGTGAGGTCAATCCGGAGGGTCGTCTTCACGAAATTCGAATCGGCCAGATCGCAGGTATTGTTCCCTTCGAAGCGATCGGCATGCAGCCGCGCGGCGGTGGCGTAACCGTGCAGGACGCCGAGCTGATACGCGCCGCGGTCGGCGAAGAGCGACACGAGGTCCACGCCACCGGGCGGGAGTCGCGTGAACGCCGCCTGAAAGCCGGCGTTCGGCGCCTCCGCCGCGACGAAGCTGTAGCCCTTGCAGTTGTAGTGACCGCTGCCGTATGACCAGCTCCCGTTGCTGATCGTCGCGGCGGTCACCGGTGCCGTGAGGAAGGTGGCCTCGCGGCCGAAGAGCCCCGGCGCGACGTAGATGAAGGTGTACGCCGTATCGGGCTTGAGCGTGGCGAAGCGGAACCAGTCCACCTTGTAGGGCGCCGCGAGCGGGTCCTCGGCGAAGAGCGCCGGATTGTAGAACGCCACGGTGCCGAAGGAATCGGATACGGTGGTCGAATCCGACTTGAACGGGTGCCCATCGATGTTGATCACCGCCGGGGCGGTCGAATTCGGATCGAACTGGTCCTGTGTGATGTCCACGGCGATGGTGTCGTGGGCGGTGGCGACGACGGCGTTCCCGATGCCGGTGACCGAATCGGCGCCCTTGGCCGGAAATTCGACCCAGAAGCGCCGCCGCCCCGATCCGGTCGCGTTGTCGGCCACGCCGGAAAAGCTGTTCAAGATCAGCTGTTGGGTGCCAAGCAGGAGCACGTCGGCGTTCTCCGCGCCCACACCGTACACCGTGAGCGAGTCCCCATAGCGCACGCTCAGCGGGCGAACGCTGTCCATCTCGAACGGGTTCGCGACACGCAGCATCAGCGTCGCGGATTGGGCGCTCTGGAGCGCGGCGGCGACGGCGGTGATCGCGTCGATCCCCGGTTTGACCCCGGTGACGCGCGCCATCCGCCCCGGGAGCGCGGCGACGGTCGCCAGCTTCGTGTCGGCGGATGTCCAGGTCACCTCGACGTTCTTCACTTCGACCGTGTCCGTTCCGTGCTGCAGCACGTACACGTGCGCGACGAGCAGCGTGTCATTCCCCCGGATGAGCACGGGCGGGGCATCGATGGTGACCCAGGCGCCGGCACTGCTGTCGGTGGGATAGGAGCACGCAGCGGCGACGAGCGCCGCCGCGCCCGCGAGACGCCGTACGTGGACGAACGGTCGGGACATGGACGACGGAAAGGGGGAGAAGCCGCCGTGAGGCGGGTGGCGCCGAACCTCTATAGAGGACGCGCCCCAGGGGAGCCGGGAAACACCGTTCGGCGCCATATTCCCCGCATGCCGCCTTCGCCCTCAAGCATGCGCGCCAGCATGCGCGCCAGCATGCGCGCCGTGGTGATCACCCGCCCGGGCGGCCCCGAAGTGCTCGAGCTGCGCGAGGTCGCGCGCCCCGAGCCGGGGCGCGGCGAGGTGCTCGTGCGCGTGCGCGCGAGCGCGCTCAATCGCGCCGACATCCTGCAGCGCGAGGGGAGATATCCGGCGCCGCCCGGCGCGCCGGCGGACATCCCGGGTCTCGAGTTCGCCGGGGAGATCGCGTCGCTCGGCGCGGGCGCGGCGCGCTGGTTTGCCGGGGCGCGGGTGTTCGGGATCGTCGGCGGCGGCGCCTACGCGGAATTCCTCACCGTGCACGAGGACGCGATCGCCGCCATCCCCGACCGGCTCGACTGGACGGGTGCCGCGGCGGTGCCCGAGGCGTTCATCACCGCGCACGACGCGCTGCAGCAGGCGGAGATGCGCGCCGGCGACCGCGTGCTCATCCACGCGGTGGGGAGCGGCGTCGGGCTCGCCGCGGTGCAGCTCGTCCGCGCGCTCGGCGGCGTCTCCTTCGGCACCGCGCGGCACGCGAACAAGCTCGAGGCGGCGCGTGCGCTCGGGATGGCGCGGGGGGTGGTGGTGGGCGCCGCCCTCGCCGAGCTCGCGCCCGCGGTGACGGAATTCACCGGCGGGCGCGGCGTCAACGTCGTGCTCGATCTCTTGGGCGGCGCGTACACGGCCGCGAGTGTCGGCGCGATGGCGCCGCGCGGTCGGTTGATGCTCATCGGGACGCTCGCCGGCGCGCGAACCGATCTCCCGCTCGCGCCCGTGCTTCGCGGGCGGCTCACGATCACAGGGACGGTGCTGCGGGCGCGATCGCTGGAGGAGAAGATCGCCGCCACGCGTGCCTTCGAGCGCGACGTCGTGCCGATGCTCGCGCGGGGCGAGGTGACGGCGATCGTCGACTCCGTCTTCCCGCTCGCCGACGCGCGGGCGGCGCAGGAGCGGATGGCGTCCGACGCGACCGAGGGGAAAGTAGTACTTTGTGTCTGGCCCTGACCGGTTGGAACTTGATGGCCTCTGTGGAGTACGCATTCTCACTCGCTCTTCAACTCTGCCGACTTTGACCGCCGCGCCTGCCCTGAGCACTCGGAGCCGCTCCACGTTGCTCGCGCTCCAGCAGCCCACGCTGTCGCTGATCGTCCCCGTGTTCAATGCGGGGCCGGTGCTGCGGCGCAGCTTGACGGCGATCGTGGCCTTCCTCGCGATCCAAGGATTCACCAGCGAGTTGATCATCGTCGACGACAGTAGCGGCGACGATACGCCGGCGATCGTGGACGACTTCCTCGGCGAGTCGGACGGTGTTCGTGTGCTCCGAAATGACCGGAACCGCGGCAAGGGGTACTCGGTCGCACGCGGCATGCTCGCGGCGCGCGGGATCTACCGCGTCTTCACCGACGCCGATCTCGCATATCCCCCCGAAGAAGTGAACAAGATTATCACCGAGCTCGACGCCGGAGCCGATGTCGCGATCGCCTGCCGGGTGCTCCCCGAATCGCGCTACCTGATGAGCCCGAGCTTCTTCTCGTATCTCTACACACGACACGTCATGAGCCGAGTGTTCAACGCCGCCGTACGCCTAACGCTCGTCCCCGGTGTGCTCGACAGCCAGGCCGGGCTCAAGGGCTTCACGGCCGCGGCGGCGGAGACCGTATTCTCCCGCATCACCATCGCACGATTCGGCTTCGACGTCGAGGCACTGCACATCGCACAAAGGCACGGGCTGAGGATCAAGCAGACCGCCGTCAACTTCCGTTACGATAGCGAGCCCACCACGGTCCGCTTCGCGCACGACGCGATCGACATGGCGGCTGATCTCGTCCGGATCCGCCTGAACGACCTGCGAGGGCGCTACGCCTGACCGATCCCGCCTGATCGTGAACGCCGATGACCTCGGGCTCGCCGAGGGCGTGAATCGCGGGATCCTCGAGGCGCATGTGGCGGGCGCCGTGACCTCAACCTCGGTGATGGTCAACCTGCCGGCGTTCGACGACGCGGTGCGGCGCGCGCGCGCTGCGCCGGCTCTCGGCACCGGGCTCCACCTCAACATCGTGCTCGGGCGGCCGCTGACCCGCGCGCCGTCGCTTACGAATGCGCGCACGGGCGAGTTCTGGCCGCTGGCCGCACTCGCGCGCCGCGCCTTCGCCGGGCGCATTGACGCCGGCGATGTGCAACGGGAGTGCGCTGCGCAGCTCGCCCGCCTGCGGGAGACAGGGCTGCGGATCACGCACTTGGACAGCCACCGCCACGCCCACGCGCTGCCCGGCGTCTGGCTCGGCGTCGCGCGCGCCGCGCGCGAGGCGGCGGTCGAGAGAGTCCGCGCACCGCTCGAGCCGCTCGGATTGAACTTTCGAGACCCGGCGGCGACGGGGAGGAAGCTCGTGCTGGCCGCGAGTTGGTCGCTGGCGACGCGTCGCGAGCCCGCGCGCCGGTCGGCTCGCTTCGTCGGCATCTCACTGCAGGGGAGCCGGCGCTTCGCGTCGCGGCTCTTCGCGCTGCTTGCTCACCTCCCGTCCGGCGTCACCGAGCTCATGGTCCATCCGGGGCACGACGACGGTGAGCTGGCGGCGCTCGACCAATATCGGGGCGCACGCGAACGCGAGCTCGAGGTGCTCACCTCACCGGCGGTCGGCGGGGCTCTTCGAGGGATCGAGCGCACGAACTTCGGCGAGATCTGAGTCCGGGGGTCGCGGGCGGCGAACGCCCCACAGCTCAGCCTGAAGCACTAGCCAGATCACGATGCTCGGCATCGCCTTCACGCCGTACGGTCGAACGATCCCGTTCCGGATGGCATGGGGCGTGAGGTCGGAAGTCGCGATCGATGTGAAGATGAGCGCGGTGATGAGGAGCGCCGTGTCCGCCCTCCCGCGCGGCACGGCGAGGTACCAGGTCGCGATGCCCGTCATCGCGATCACGAACGTCGGGGATTCCGCCTGGTGATTGAAGATCACCATGTAGATGAGCAGCGACGCCAGGAATCGCAGCCGGAACGACCGCTCGCTCCAGTGGAGCGGCCGCAGGAGGAGCGGCAGGATCAGCACGAGCGTGCCGGCAAGCTGCACCGGCCAGTTCGGCCAGCGCGCAGGGGACCAGAGACGGAGCTGCTGCATCACGCCGCCGAGGAGATGGGGGTCGGTGGGCACCGTACCGGCCAGCGCGTCCAGCTGTTCGATCGCCCACCACGAGCGGTACTGTGCCGCGAGAGTGGACGGACCGGTCACGGTGAGCGGCAGCGCTGCCAGCACCAGGAGCGCGAGGGCGAAGGCGATCGCGAACCGTCGGCGCTTCGGATCGAGCAGGGCGAGCGTGACCGCGGCCGCGGGGAAGATCTTGGTCGCCGCGCCGATCGCGATCGCCACCGCACCGCGCCCTGTGTCTCCCGCTTCCAGCGATAGATAGGCGAACACGACCAGCGCGGTGACGAGCGCGTTGCTCTGCGCGCTCTGCATCGAACCCAGGAGCTCTGCCCACACGAGTAGCATCGCGATCAGCGCCTCTCGCGGCCGGAACAGTCGCGCGAGCATGAGCCAGAGCGCGCCGGCATTGAGCAGGTTCCAGAGCGCGAGGCCGACGGCCATCGGGAGCACGGCGATCGGTCCGATGAGGAACGCGAAGGTCGGGCTGTACTTGAACCGGTCGAAATAGAGCGCGGGATACGAGGCGTAGAGGTCGCGGCCCGCCACGAGGTGATAGAAGGCGCCTCGAAAGATCGCGAAGTTGTTCACGGTGTGCAGCGTCTGCTGCTGGATGCTCGCCCCCACCGCCGCCGCGAGGAAGGCCACGAGCATGAGCCGAACACCGCGATGTGTGTCGCGAGAGGCCTCGAGCTCCACCATAGGCGGAAGTCTGCTTCCGCACACGACGTCGCGGAAGCCTCACGCATTGACGGCGCGTCGCGCGCGCCCCCACACTTCCGCCATGCTCCACGAACATCACCTTCCCGTCACGCGCACCGCGCGTTACTACGCGCTCGGCCCGCCCTCCGGCGCGCCGAAGCAGCTCTGGATCGCCTGCCACGGCTACGGCCAAGGGGCCGCGCGATTCCTCCGTCATTTCGAACCGATCGACAATGGCACGCGGCTCATCGTCGCCCCCGAGGCCCTCTCACGCTTCTACATCGAGGACCCCGCGGGCGGCTCGCACGCCGAGGCGAAGGTGGGCGCCTCGTGGATGACGCGCGAGGACCGGCTGAGCGAGATCGACGACTACATCCGCTACCTCGACGCGCTGTACGCGCAGATCGCCCAGGACTACGACCTCTCGCGCACGCACGTGATCGCGCTCGGCTTCTCGCAGGGCGTGGCGACCGTGTGCCGCTGGGTGGAGCGCGGACAGTCACGCGTGGATGAGGCGGTGCTGTGGGCCGGCGCGGTGCCGCCGGACATGGATCTCGCGCGCCCCGCGCATCCGTTGCGGGCGTTGCGGCCGGTGGTGGTGGTCGGCGAGGCCGACCCGTCCGCGCCCCCTGATGTGGTGGCCGCGCACGAGGCGCGGCTCCGCGAGCGAGGGATCGCCTGCGAGCTCCTCCGCTTCGCCGGCGGCCACCGGCTGGACTACGACACCCTGCGCGCGCTCGCCGCGCGCTGGGGGTGACGCCCGAACGCTACTTCTCGAGGATGATCACCTTGTAGTCGTCCTTCGAGATCTCGCGCAGGAAGTCCAGCAGCACTCCGATGTCGCTGGCGGGATAGACGCCCGTCAGCCCCGACCGGCGGCGCTTCACACGCAGCTCTCGGCCCACCTGGGAGTAATTCGCCTCGTACTCGCCGAACACGCCCTTCGCCTGCGTGTTCTCCGGCAGCTTGGCGCGCCACCCCACGGGCAGCGTGAGCCGAAGCTCCTGCACCGTCTCGTCCGGTCCCCACACACGCGTGGCCGACACTGGCGCCTTGCGCGGCCCCCGCGACTCGAGTGACGCCACGGTCTTCGTCTGCGCGAAATCCTCGAGCGGCAGCTCGAGGATGATCGTGCCCCCGGCATCGGTCGTCATCTTGCCGCCGCGGATGAGCACTGAGACGCGCGGCACCGCCTTCAGGTCGCGCCCCTCGAAGAGCTGGAGACTGTCCCCCGTGGAGCCTTCGACGATCGAGTTCGCCACCGAGAGCGTCATCCGCGCGCGTGCGGCGGAATCGGGCTTCGTCGTCGCCGACATCTGCTCGCGCAGGCTGTACTGGTTGTTCCCGGTGGCGGTCACCGTCCACTTGCCGTTGAAGCCGCCCTGCACCGTGAGCTCGCCGATGATCGTCATCGTCGTGCGATTCGTGCTCGCCGGGAGCTCGGGAAAGGTCACGTTGGTCGCGGCGCCGTCGTCGTGCACGAGCAGGCCGAACTCTCCCTGCTCCTCGGGCGGGAGATCGCCGTACGGGACGATCTCCGCCGTCAGGTCGAGGAACTGGTAGCCGCCGCCGGGCTTCTCCACCGCGGCGATCATGTGATCGAACTGGTGCGCGCTGGGCACGGTCGTGTCCACACCGCCGCCCGCGCTCAACAACACCGGGAACGCCTGGTAGCCCATCTTCCGCGCCACCGCGACGAAGAACGTCGCCTTGTCCTTGCAATCGCCGTACTTGTTGTCGAACACCATCGCGGGCAGGTGCGGCTGGTAGCCGCCGATCCCGAGCGACAGCGACACGTAGCGGAAGTCCTGCGCCACCCAGCGGTAGAGGGCGCTCAGCGTGTCGTCGCGCGTCTTTGCGCCGGCCACGATCTCGGCGGCCTTCTTCTCGATCGCCGGATCGAGATCGTAGCGCCCCGTCGCGAGCCCGGCGTACCACTTCGAGACGTCGCTCCACGTGCGCGGCGCGGCGATCGTGAGCCCTTCGCCGTACGCCGAATCCGGCGCGAGCGGCTCGCGCTCCGTCTTCTTCAGATTCTGCGTCGCCCACACGTAGATGCGGCGGCTCTTCACTTCGGTCTCCTGCCGCTTGAACGTCAAGTGGCGCTCGACGATGCGCGGCGTCAGGCTCGCCGGCAGGTCGACGATGAACCGCGAGCGCTGCGTCTGCAGGCCGGTGAGCACGCTCCACGACGTGAAGAAATCGCCCGGAATGAGCGGCTTGAGCGTCTCCACCGTGACGCTGTAGTCGACGATCGTCCCCGGCGCCACGCCGCCGAGTGACACGCGATGGATCATCTGGTCGGAGTACACCGGCGCCTCCATCGCCACCGGCGCCAGCGATTCCTGCTCGTGCACCGGCTTGGAGCTGATCACCTTGCCGGTGAGGTCGAGCACGCGCACCCAGTTGATCGTCAGCGTCTCGCGATCCTTCGAGTACGAGAACTGTTGCTCCCCCCACGCCTCCGCCCCCTCGGGCGTGAGGATCTGGAGCACCTGACGATAGGTGCGCGAGCCGGAGCCATCCGCTTCGAAGCGGACCACGCCGTCGTCCAGCAGGTACACGAAGCGCTGGTCCGAGAAGTCCTTGGGGTTGACCACCAGCTTGTAGATCGAGTCGTCCTTCACCGACGGATCGCCGGCCGGCGTGATGCGCGGCGCCTGGGCGAGCGCGGCGGCCGAAGCGACGACGAGGAGTGCGGCTGCGGGCGGTAGACGACGCATGGGTTGGGAGGGCCGGGGTGGGAGACGGAAGATCGGGCGGCGCGCGGGTGGCGTCAATCGGAAGGGCCGGTCTCGGCGCTCGGCGCTCGGCGCTCGGCGATGCGGTCGCGAATGACACGTTCGCGGCGCCAGGCGAAGGAGGCCACGGCGGCGGCGGCGAGAATGACGGCGATGACGCGGGAGACGCCCTGCGGGCCGGCGCTCAGCGCGGAGAGATCATCCGGGGATGAACTGAACGCATCAGCGGCCTCCCATCCGCCGTAGAACATCGCGTGCATCAGGACGCCCGACCAGATCGAGCGCGTGAGGTAGACTGTGTAACCGCTCGCGAGACCGAGGAGGAAGCGGTGCGGCACCTCCCAGGGGTCGAGGAGCCCAAGCGCGAACAGCGCGGCGGCGGTGACGATCGCGACCTCGGGGCCATAGTCGCGCGAGAGACGCCCCTGGATCCAGCCGCGAAAGATCACCTCTTCGACCACCGGGCCCACGGCGACCCACCAGACGACGAAGGGCAGCCATCCGATCGGCTGCTTGATGTAGGCGTCGAATGGATTGTCGGGAGACGGCGGCGGGGGCGGCACGAGCCGCGAGTAAAGGCTCACGAAGGCCAGTAGCAACACCGTCATCGCGACGGCGGTGACGATCGCCCACGGCCATTGCGGGCCGAGCGCGCGCACGCGCGAGCGGGCGCGGCGCTCGATCTGTCCCGCGTCGCCCCCCGCGACGAGGAACCGCCAGGCGAAGACCAGTCCGAACAGCAACAGCACCCCGGTCGCGGCCAGCGGGGGAATGTCGGGAATGAACGAGTAGGCCAGGAGCCACGCGAAGAGCGGCGCGAGCGATCCGGCGATGTCGATGACGAGGGGGCGTTGCATGGGGACCGAAAGGATGTCACGAGACGCGGGGAAGTCTAGGCCGCGAAGATCGGGATCCTCTCAGCGCTCAGCGCCTTGAACCGTCACCGGCCCTTCGGTCGTCCTTGCAGCACGGAGGCGACGCCGAAAATAAATGCCCAGCATTCCTTGCCCGCACTGCGGGCGCGCGATATCGGATCGATCGAAGCGCTGTCTGTACTGCGCGAAGCTGCTCGGCGCCACCGGCGGCGACGAGGCGGACAAACGCGCGCGGATGCTCGCCGCGATGTACCAGGCCGGCGTCGGCCTCCCCGCCGCCCCCAAGACCGGCCGCCTCGAACGTCTGCGCGACGAACCCCTGCCAGTGAAGCTCGCCGCCGCTCTCGTGATTCTCGTCGTGGGCTTGGTGCGGCCCTTCTACGCCTGGCGCGCTTTGAGGACGTTGTTCAGGCCTGAGTAGGATTCCTGCGGTCCATAGTCCGTCGTCAGCCGAGGCCGAGGCCGAGACCGGCAGTTCCGCTAGTCGATCGTCGCCGCCCTCCCCTGGTTCTGCTCCCTCAGCCACTCGTACAGGGGCGCGAAGTACTCCACCATCGCGCGCGCGTCGAGCGGGCGGCCGGTGGTCTCCTTCAGCACGTCGCGCCAGGGGACGGACGAGCCGGTCTGCATGAGCGCGTAGAGGAACGCGCCGGTCGCCTTGCTCCCGAAATAGTCGGTGTCGTGCGGGTCCTGGTGGAGGATGTCCTTCGCGATGTGCGTGTGGAGCTGGAAGAGCAGCGCCTCGGAGAGCGCGTAGTCGTAGTAGCCCGCCGGGTCATCGATAATGTGCGTCTTGGTCGCGGCGTCGGCGAACATCTCGCCGCGCGGGGAAGGGGGCACGACCCCTTGGAACCGCTTCACGTACTCCCACCAGCGCGCGTTGAGCGAGTCCGCCGGGAGCTTGGCGGCGTAGAGATCGTGCTCGAAGTGCGTCATCGTGCCGCTCGACCAGGGGATGAAGACCACGTAGTTGAGCGCTTCCTTCAGGAGCGCGCGCATAGCGTCGGTCTTGGCGCTCGCCGCGACGAGGCCGCGATCGACGAGGAAGCGCCGTTGCGAGGCGGCGAGGCCCATCATCGTCCCGATCCCCTCGTGGTAGGCGCGATTGGCGCCCCCACGCAGCACGAGCGGCACCGCCGGCCGGCTGTAGGACTGGTAGTAATAGATGTGCCCGAGCTCGTGGTGCGCCGTCTCGTACCACTCCATGTTCGGCTCCACGCTCATGAGCGACCGCACGTCCTTCTCGAGGTCGATGTGCCACGCGCTCGCGTGCGTGTTCTTCTTGTACGGCGCATCGGCGGCGACCGCGTACAGCGAGCTCAGCTTCCAAAAGCTCGTGGGAAGGGTGTCGAAGCCGAGGCTGACGTAAAAGGTCTCCGCCTGCCTCACGACCCACTCGCCGGTGTGCGTGCCGATCGCGCTGTCGGCATTGATCCCCTCCACGCTCACGAGGTCATTCCAGTTCTGTCCCCAGCGATTGGGGAGCCAGTCGGCGGGGATATAGTCCGGCACCGGCGCGTGATAGCGCTTCGCCATCTCGTAGCGCGCCCAGGTATGCAGCTCGCGGTAGAGCGGACGAAGCTGCGCGATGAGCGAGTCGTTCAGCGCCATCATCTCGGCCGTCGTCATGCCGTAGTCGCTCACCATGTACGCGAAGTAGTCGGAATAGCCGAGCGCCTGCACGGTCTGATTGCGGAGCTCGCGGAGCGTCATGACGCCGGCGCGGAGCGGCGTGCCCACTTCCTTGGACGCCTCCCAGATCGCGCGCCGGTGCGCGAGGTTCGTGCTCCGCGCGAGCGAGTCATCGATCTGGTTCGGCGTGATCGGCTTGCCGTCGAGGGTGAACTGGAAGCCGTAGAGCGTCTCCACCTGCCGGGTCTCCAGCGCGATCCGCCGCTTCACCACACCGGGCACCGTCTGCGGCGCGTCGGCCGCGTTGTACAGCATCGTCTCCAGCTGCAGCGTCGCGAGCGGCGTGAGCTCGCTCTTGCGCGTGAGGTATTTCCGGAGCGTGTTGATGTTCTCGATGCCGCCCACGAAGCGTGAGAGCGCCTCGGCCGCCGCGTTCGCGCGCGCCGCGTTCATGGTGTCACCCTTCACGATGTGCGTGTTCGACGCCCATTGGGCGATCGAGCTCTCCGTGTAGAGCTTCTGGTAGGTGACCAGGTAGGCGGCGAGCCAGGCGTCGACCTCCTGCCGGAAGGCCGGGCTCTGTGCCAGCGCCGAGGCGGCGGCGAGGGCGATGGCGGCGATCGAGATCTTTAAGGAGCGAGCGCGCATGAGTGCTCCGGGTGTGTGTTGTCGTCATGCCCGACGATGAGCATACGCTCGCGCGATCGCGCCCGTGAGCCCCTTCCTGGAGAGTGGGAAATGGGCTGTCGGGGGTGTCAGGAGGCTGGGACGATAGAAGGCGTAGACAGTGGAGTGTTGTCGCAAGACGAGCACACCGAATCCGGCCACGTGCGCTCGTCCAGCGACCAGCAACTACGGGCTACGCCCTCTATCGTCCCAGCCTCCTGTCACCCCGTACAACCTGTTTCCCACTCTCCAAGGCTAGCCGAAACTCCGCTCCAGCTAGAAATTGACCGGCATGGCCGTCGCCGATCTGGTCAAGGATCTCGAGCTACTCGTCCGGTCGCGCTATTCGCTCATCGTGCTCGATACGCTCGAGGATGACCGCGCGGACGGCGTCATGCAGTACCTCGCGGCCTCGCTCGGGCTGCCGCTCTTCAATTGGACGGCGAGCAAGGGGCTGCGACGGGCGGGGGCTGAGACGGCGGCCTACGACACCGCGGCGCCGGTGAAGGCGCTCGCGTTCATCGAGGCATCGCATCTCCCGGCGCTCTATCACCTGCACGGCTTCGGCGACTGCCTCGCCGACGGCGCGATCATCGCGAAGCTCAAGGACGCCGCGTCGCAATTCGCCCGCGGCGCCGGCGCGATCGTGATCTCGGGGGGCGGGATCACGATCCCGGATGCGCTCTCCGCCCTCGCCACGCGCGTCGCGCTCCCGGCGCCGGAGATGGCCGACTACCGCCGCCTGCTCGACCAAGTGATCCGCGACGCCGGCGCGCGGATGCCCGTCCAGGTGCTGCTCACGGCCGAGCAGACGTCGGAGCTGCTCACCAATCTGCGCGGCGTCACGCTCATGGAAGCGGAGCGGATCCTCACGCGGGCTGTCATCGAAGATGGGAAGCTCGACGCCTCCGACATCACGCGGATCATCGCGGCGAAGCGCGAGACGGTGGCGAAAGATGGCGTACTCGAGTACGTGCCGGCCGACGCGGGCATGGGCGATGTGGTCGGGCTCGACGGACTCAAGGCCTGGCTCGCCAAGCGGCGGTTGATCCTCACCGAATCGGCGCGCGCTTCAGAGTTCGGTCTGTCCTTCCCCAAGGGGCTGCTGCTGCTCGGCGTGCCGGGCTGCGGCAAGAGCCTCTGTGCGAAGGCGGTCGCGAAGGAATGGTCGCTCCCACTGCTCAAGCTCGACGCCGGTGCCCTCTACGACAAGTACATCGGCGAGACCGAGAAGAACTTCCGGAAGGCGATGAGCACGGCCGAGCGCGTGGCGCCGGACGTGCTCTGGATCGACGAGATCGAGAAGGCTTTCGCCGCCGGCGGCGGCGACGCCGACGGCGGTCTCTCCACGCGCCTCCTCGGCGGCTTCCTCACCTGGCTGCAGGACCGTCACGGCGATGTCTTCGTCGTCGCGACGGCGAACGACATCGAGCGGCTGCCGCCGGAGCTGCTGCGCAAGGGGCGCTTCGACGAGATCTTCTTCGTCGACCTCCCCGGCGCCGAGGCGCGCGCGGCGATCTTCGCGCTGCATCTGAAGAAGCGCGGCCAGCCGGCCGCGCCGTTCGACCTCACGGCGCTCGCCGCCGCGGCCGACGGCTTCAGCGGCGCCGAGATCGTGCAGGCCGTGGTCTCGGCGCTCTACAGCGCGTTCGCCGCGCGCGCGCCGCTCACGAACGCCACGCTCCTCTCCGAGCTGAAGGTCACGCGGCCGCTCTCGCAGACCATGGGCGACAAACTGGCCGCGCTGCGCGAGTGGGCGCGCGACAAGACGGTGAATGCGGAATGAAGAGGATCCTCGCCGGCTTCGGGATGCTGGTGCTGGCCTTGGCGGTGGTGCTCGTCGCGCGTGCGGTCTCCTTCCGCGCGCCGCCGCCCGCGCCGGCCGCCGCCCTCACCGACGCGGCGGTGAACGACAGCGCCGCGGCCGAGCGTCTGGCGCGCGCCGTTCGCTTCCGGACGGTGAGCTGGTCGGATTCCCAGCCGCCCCGGGAGCCGCTGCTCGCGTTGCACCGGCAACTCCAGACGGATTTCCCCGGTGTCCATCGCGCGCTCGCGCGCGAGGTGGTGGGCGGCTACAGCCTCCTCTACCGCTGGCCCGGCACCGACCGCGCGCTCGCGCCGGTGGTGCTGATGGGGCACCTGGACGTCGTGCCGGTGGACGCGGCCGCCGAGTCGCGCTGGCATCACCAGCCCTTCTCGGGCGACATTGCCGACGGCTTCGTCTGGGGACGCGGCACGCTCGATGACAAGGTGAGCGTGCTCGCGGCGCTCGAGGCCGTCGAGACGCTGCTCGCCGAGGGATTCCAGCCCGCGCGCACGGTGTATCTCGCCTTCGGCGCCGACGAGGAGGTATCGGGGAGTGGCGCGGACTCGATCGTGCAGCGCCTGCGCGCGCGCGGCGTGCATCCGGAATTCGTGCTCGACGAGGGCGGCGCGATCACGGAAGGGATCTTCCCCGGCTTGGCGCGCCCGCTCGCGGTGGTGGGGGTGGCCGAGAAGGGATACGCGAGCATCGAGCTCACGGTGGACGCGCCGGGCGGACATTCCTCGATGCCACCGCGCGAGACAGCGGTCGGCGTCCTGGCGCAGGCGATCGTCCGATTGGAACGGCATCCCTTTCCGGCGCACCTCAGCGGACCCACCGGCGCGATGCTCGATGTCGCGGGGCGCGCGATGCCGTTCGGCGCGCGATTCGTGATCGCCAACCGCTGGCTGTTCGAGCCGCTGCTCGTGCGCCAGCTCGCCGGCTCGCCGACCACCGACGCGATGCTCCGCACCACCACCGCGCCCACGATGTTCGAAGGCGGCCCCAAGGACAACGTGCTTCCGCAGCGCGCGCGAGCGGTGGTGAACTTCCGGATCCTCCCCGGCGACAGCGTGGCCGGCGTGCTCGCCCACGTGAACGCCGTCGTCCGCGATGCGCGCGTGTCGGCACGCCTCGCGAGTGGGTCGCGCTCCGAGCCCTCGCCCGTCTCGAGCACGGAGACGACCGGCTTCCGTGCGATCGCGCGAGCCGCGGAGGAGATCGCGCCCGGCGTGCTCGTCGCGCCCTCGCTGGTCGTCGGCGCCACCGACGCGCGCCACTACGCGGTGATCACGCCGAACGCGTACCGCTTCCTCCCGCTCGTCATGAGAGCCGACGATATCGCGCGGGTGCACGGCGTGGACGAGCGGGTGAGCGTCGAGGGCTACGGTCGCGCCATCCGCTTCCTGCGCCGGCTCCTCCGGCTCACCACGGCCGGCGGCGGCGGTCGATGACGGCCCCCGCCGCGCCGCAAGCCACCTCGCTCGACCAGCAGGTGGAGATCGAGACCCCCGAGCAAGTGGTCTTCTCGTACACGATCGCGGGCGTCGGCTCGCGCGCCGCCGCGGCGATGCTCGACTA
Source organism: Gemmatimonadaceae bacterium (assembly GCA_043762555.1). GTDB lineage: Bacteria > Gemmatimonadota > Gemmatimonadetes > Gemmatimonadales > Gemmatimonadaceae > DATKOH01. The sequence continues at coordinate 15,763 of JAYUMO010000064.1, forward strand.
CATGTTGATCTTCGCGCTCGTCCTCGGCTGCATCTTCATCTGGCTCATCGCGGTGGGCTTGCTCGGCCGGAAGGACGGCGCGCTGGGCGCGCTTTTCGGCTCGTGGGCGATCGCGGTGGCCATCCTCCTGATCTTCGCGCTGCTCTGGGGCTACTTCGTGGTCTTCGAGGCGATCTGGGACGGGCAGACGCCGGGGAAGCGGCAGCTGGGGATCCGCGTGGTGCAGGATGGCGGCTACTCGGTGGGCCTCGCCGCCTCGGCGGTGCGCAATCTCGCTCGTGCGGTGGACATGCAGCCGGGGATCCTGTACGCGGTGGGGATCGCGGCGGCGGCGATGTCCAAGTCCGGGAAGCGGCTGGGGGACATGCTCGCCGGGACGATCGTGGTGCAGGAGCGGGTGGTGCACGTCGCCCCCGTGGCCGCGAGCTCTCCCGCCGCCGTCTCGGCGGCCGCCGCGCGACCGGCGACGGTGACCGCGGCGCTCACCGATCGCGAGTACGAGGTGCTCGAACGCTACCTAGCCCGGCGCGGCGCGCTGGAGCCGGCGCGCCGGCGCGCGCTCGCGGACCGACTGGTCGAGCAGTTCCGGCCGCATCTCGACCCGGCGAACGGCTCACCGTTCGCGCAGCTCGTCGCGCTGTTCGAGGCCGAACGGACGGCGCGCGCGCGGGGGGTGGCGGCGCGCGGCGCCACGGGCGCGGCGCGCGAGCACCATGCGATCGTCGCGCGGAACGCCGGGCGGTGGAGCGCGTTCGCGAGCAAGCTCGCCGATGCGCAGAAGCGCGGCCTCCGCGCGATGGCCGAGCAGGAGGTGAGCGAGTTCGTGGCCGAATATCGCGAGGTCGCCACCGATCTCGCCCGGCTGCGCACCGCGTCCGCCGGCCGCGACAACGATGCGCTCTTCTACGTGAGCCGCCTGGTGGGCGCGGGGCACAATCTCATCTACCGCCAGCGTGCGCTCTCGATAGAGCACGCGCGGCGTTATCTCGCGGTGAGCATCCCCCGGGAGGTGCGCCGTTCCTGGCGGCCGATCCTGCTCGCGGCGCTCCTCTTCTTCGGGCCGATGGCGGTCACGGCGGACCTCGTGATACGCCGGCCGGCGCTCGCCGAGGAGCTGCTTCCGCCGGGCATGCTCGACCGCGTGGAAGAGGGGGTGGCGCGCGAGAAGCGGGGGGAGCACGAGTACGTGAAGGTCGAGCAGTTCATGCGGCCGGTCATGGCCAGCGGGATCATCGCGAACAACGTCGCGGTGACGATCGAGGCGTTCGCGTCGGGGATCACCGCGGGCGTGCGGACGGTGTTCATCCTGCTCGAGAATGGCGTGAGCATCGGCGCGGTGATCGGACTCTACGCCAGCCGCGGCATCTTCCGGCAGCTCGCCCTCTTCGTGCTGCCGCACAGCGTGCTCGAGCTCTCGGCGATCTGCATCGCGTCGGGCGGGGCCTTCCTGATCGCCGCGGCCATCCTCCTCCCCGGCCCCTTCACGCGCCGCGAGGCGTTCGTGCGACAGGGACGCCGCGCGATCCGCCTGCTCGCCGCGAGCACGATGATGCTCCTCGTCGCGGGCTCGCTCGAGGGGCTGCTGTCCCCGCGCGTGGACGTGCCCGAGTGGACCAAATTCGCCGCGGCGCTGGGGAGCGCGCTCCTGCTGCTCTTCTATTTCACGCGCGGGAGGGGCGCGGTGGAGGAGGCGCCGGCGGAAGAGAACGCCTACAGCGACGCGCGCGCCTTGATCTCCAGATAGCGATTGATCACCGCGGCACTCATCAGCCGCGGCGAGACGTCGAGCACCGAGACGCCGGCGTGGCGCATGCGCGCCAGGGCCTCCTCGCGGGCCATCACCAATTCCTCCGCCGCCGCGCTCTCGTACAACTGCTCGCTCGTGCTCGCGCGCGTCGGCACCGCCGCCGCCATCAACGCGTCGTTCCGCAGCGCCACCACCACGAGCACGTGCCGCATCGCGCTGCGGGCCGTGAGCGCGATCAGCGACTGCGACGCGCGCGGGTCGATCACATCGGTGTAGAGCACGATTAGCGAACGCTTGCGGTGGCGCGCGGCGAGCGTGCGGAACGCGGCCGCGTAGTCGGGCTCGGTCATCGTCGCACGCGCGGGCACGAAGGCGTCGCGCAACCGCTGCAGCGCCGGCCGCCCCCGCGCCGCGGGGACGAACGCGCGCACCCGGTCGTCGAAGACGATCGCCCCCACCTGATCGCCGCTCTGCGACGCGACATCCGCCAGCAGCGTGGCCGAGGAGAGCGCGTGCTCGAAGCGCGACAGCGGCCCGGCGAGCTGCGTCATCATCCGCCCCGCATCCACCGCGACGAGCACGGTCTGCCCCTGCTCGACGGTGAACTCCCGCGTGATCAGCTTTTCGCGCCGCGCGGTCGCCTTCCAGTCGATGTGTCGCGGATCGTCGCCCACCACGTACTCGCGCAGACTCGCGAAATTCGTGCCCTCGCCGCGACGGCGGATCGCCCGCACGCCCGCGTCGCGCAAACGGTGCTGCAGCGCCAGCAGCCGGTAGCGGCGGACGCCGAGCATCGACGGCGTCACGCGCACCACGTCACCCGGCTCGAAGCGGAAGGCGCGGTGCACGAGCCCCAGTCGTCCGGCCACACGCACGACGATCGGACCGAGCGGCCACCGGCCGCGCTCGCGGCCGGCGATCGTGAACGGGACCACCCGCACTCCGTGCGCGGCCACCGCGTCCATGCCGCCGCCGGGCCCCCGCCGCTCCACGGCCGACGGCAACGCATCGTAGAGGGCGAAGCGCAGCCGCCGGCCCGCGCGCGACTGGATCTCGTACTCCCCCTCCCCCTCGTCGCCGATCCCCACATTCTCGGGGGCGCGCCGATCCACCGTCAGCTGCGACGCGCCGGGGAGGGTGAAGATGTCGCCCAACACGGAGTATCCGAGCAGGAACAGCACGAGCGCCGCCCACGGGCCGCCTCCGCGAACGAGGAGCAGCAGCCACGCCGGGGCGAGCAGCGCGCTGGCGAGCGCGAGACGGGGCGTGGGGAGGAGCGCCCGCGCCGAGCCGAGCACGCGACGCAGCTCCGGCGCGATGCCGCTCACTGCGGCGCCGCCACCCGGAGCAGGAGCGCCTGCAGCACTTCGTCGCTCGAGCGCCCTTCCACCTCGACCTCCGGCGCCACCGTGATCCGGTGGCGCAGCACGGGGAAGGCGAAGCCCTTCACGTCATCGGGCGTCACGAAGTCGCGCCCGGCGAGCAGCGCCGCGCCGCGCGCCACGCGGAAGAGCGCGACGCTGGCGCGCGGGCTCCCGCCGAGCGTCAGCGCCGGATCCTCACGCGTGGCGCGCACGATATTCGCGATGTATTCGCGCACCTCCGGCGCCACCTTCACCTGCTCCACCGCGCCCCGCAACTCGCGGCACCCGCGTTCATCGAGCACCGGCGGCGGCGTCACGTCCGCGGTGCGCTCGGCATCGAACCCGGCGTCGTAATTGCCGAGGATCCGGAGCTCCGCCTCGCGCGACGGATAGGGCACCCGGATCTTGAGGAGGAAGCGGTCGAGCTGCGCCTCGGGGAGCGGATAGGTCCCTTCGTATTCCACCGGATTCTGCGTCGCGAACACGGTGAACAGATCGCCGAGTTGCCGCGCGACGCCGTCCACCGTCACCTGCCGCTCCTGCATCGCCTCGAGGAGCGCCGACTGCGTCTTCGCCGGCGCGCGATTGATCTCGTCCGCGAGCAGGAGGTCCGTGAAGATCGGACCGCCGCGGAACTCGGCGCTGCGCCCCCCGTCGCGGAGCAGATTGATGCCGGTGATGTCGGAGGGCATGAGGTCCGGCGTGAACTGGATCCGGCCGAAGCGCGTATTGAGCGCGCCGGCGAGCACGCGGATGAGCAGCGTCTTCGCCGTCCCGGGCACGCCTTCGAGCAGCGCATGGCCGCGCGCGAGGAAGGCGACGAGCGCCTGGTCGACCACCTCCTCCTGTCCGACCACGCGCGCGCTGACGACGGCGCGCACCTTGCCCATGGCCTCGGCCACCTGCTGGGATGTCATCACGACGTCAGTGTCCTCTCGATATGGTCGATGGCGGCGCCGGCGCGCACGAACTCGCCGACGGGGAGCGCCTCGCGCATGGCGCCCAGGAGCAGATCGGCATCCTTGGCGACGCCCGCGGCGCGCTCCTTCAGGAGCCCAAGATAACCCGCGTCATCCAGCGCGCCGGTGGCGCCGAGCGGGTGCCGGCGCCGGAGGCCGCGTACGAGCCGCCGGACGGCGAGCCGCGTCGCGCCCACGCGCGCGTAGGCCCGCGAGAGCGCCCCCACGTGCTCGAGCGGCGAGCGGCGCTCGATGATCGTGCGCGACCGCGGCGCGATCGGGCGTACCGAGGCGGCGAGCAGCAGCAGGAGCGCGCCGAACACCACCTGCAGCACGACGCGCCCCGCGGGATGCGACACGAGCGCATCGACCACGGTCCGCACGAGCTTCGCGTGATGGCCGTAGCCCTGATGGTATTCGTCGAAGACCACCGGATTCGCGCGCCCGGGATCCACCCACTCGAGCAGCCGCAGCGTGAGCACCGCGGCGTCGCCGCGGCGCATCGGCGCGTTGCTCAGAAAGGTCGGATCGGCGATGAGCAGCACCCGTCCAAGTCCCAGCCGGCGGCCCATGATCACCGGCCGCACGCCCAACCGGCCGCGCGCGGCGAGGAGCGTGACCGTGTCGGACGGGAGGACGCGCGTGGTGTCGCTGTCGCTGCGCGGCGCGCCGCGCAGATAGCGGCGGAAGACGTGCGCCCCCTGCTCGGTAGACAGCGCGAGGACGCGAGCGCCGACGCCGCGCGAGGTGTCCCGCTCCGTCCCCGACGAGTCCGCCGCGAGATGGACGGGATCGAGGCCGCTGCTGTCGGACCAGGCGCGGCCGAACAGACTGTCGGTCACCGCGCGCATCCGGCCGCCCTGGTACGGCGAGCGCCGGACGAGCAGCGAATCGCTGAGCGGCGGGCCGTTCTCGGCGACCACGATCAGCCCGGCGCCGCGACGCACCGCGTCCAGCAGCGCCGCCGTCTCGCGCGCGGAGGGGTCGGTGAGCGGCTCGAGCACCACGTACACCGCCGCGCTGTCCAGCGGCGCCTTCCACGGAGTGAGACGGCGATCCACGCGCACGCCGAGCGCCTTGAGCACGTCGTACACGCCGCGCGCCCCCCAGGTCTCGGTGCCGTAAGTGGTGAGATGCGACTCCGTGTCGCCGGACGGCGCCTCCGGGGTGCTCAGCACCGCGAGCACCAGCAGGGCGGTGAGGAGGGCGAAAACGTAGCCCGGCCGCAGCCAGCGCTCGAGGCGGCCCTCAGCCATGGGCGCTCAGCATCGGCTGCGCGAGCTCGAAGAGCCGGTGAAAGCGATCGCGGTCGCAGCGCTGATCGCCGTAGATCACCACTTCGTAGTCGCCGGCGAAGTCGCGGAAGCGCGGGAAGAGGAGCGAGCGGCGCGAGTGCAGCTCACGCGAGTAGTCGCCCGCCGTCTTGGACGGATGCAGCCGCACCTGTTGCGCGCGCGCGGCCGCTTCGAGCAACGCGCCGTACAGGGCGTGCGCCGCCGCGGTGTAATCGCCCGCCGCGGCGAGGGCTTGCGCGGCCGCCCAGGGATCGCCGCGGAGCGCACCCCCGCCTCCCCAGGTGCGCTCGGGGGCGCCCACCCGGCCTCGCTCCCGCCAGAGCCACGCGCTTCGCGCGAGGAACGCCAGGAGCGCGAGCGCCACCAAGGTGATGATGACCACGGCGATCGGCTTCGACGCGCCCAAGCTGTTGAACGCGTCGAACACCATCCCCCAGAACCGCGCCCAGAGGTCCGCGAGCCACGTCGAGATCCGGTCCCACGCCGTGGCGTGCTTGAACACCCGCGAGCGAAAGACCTCATCGACCGCGCGGCGGATCTGTTCTTCCGGGATCGGCGTGACGGCTTGGAGCATCGGGGCTAGGTACGGGGCGCGGCGCGCGGCGTGCGGCGCTCGGCACGACGAGTGAGTGCGCGGGCCGAACGACACAGTGCGCTAACGGGGCAGCGGCCGCAATGGGCGACGCGCGCGGTGCAGATGAGGGCGCCGAGCTCCATCAGCGCTTGGTTGTGCACGTAGGCCGCGCGGCCGGTGCGGGGCAGGAGCGCCCCGGCGAGCCGCCAGAGGGCGCGCTGGCCCGCCGATGACTTGTTCTTTGGATCGAGCCGCGGCGCGAAGACGCGGCGGAGGACGCGCGCGACGTTGGTGTCCACCAGCGCCGCGCGCCGCTCGTACGCGAAACTCGCGACGGCGCCCGCGGTGTAGGCGCCGATCCCGGGGAGCGCGCGCAGGTCATCGGGATGCTCGGGGAGAGCGCCCCCGTCGCGCGTCACCTGACGGGCGAGCGCGTGCAGGTTCCTCGCGCGTGCGTAGTAGCCCAGCCCGCGCCACGCTTCCATCACGCGGGCGCGCGGCGCGCCGGCGATCGCGGCGAGGGTCGGGAAGCGCGCGAGGAACCGCGGATAGAACTCGGCCACGCGCGCCACCGGCGTCTGCTGCAGCATCAACTCCGACACGAGCACCTCGTACGGATCCCGCGTTCGGCGCCAGGGGAGATCGCGATGGTGCGCGCGATACCAGGCGCGGAGCCGGCGTCCAAAATCGGCGCGGCGCGCCGGCGGCACGGCGATCTCGCGGGGCGGGCGGCGGGCCGTCATGCCGCGAAACGTACGACGCCGCCCGCGGCGCGCAAACGCGGCGACGGGTGGCTCGCCGTCCCGGGCCGATTATCTTCATCGCCATGACCAGGCCGCTTCCCATCCTCGCGCTGGCGATCCTCGGCGTCCTGCCCGCCGCCGCCCAATCGATCCGCTACGCCCCCGGCGAGTACAAGTACACCGTCACCACGATCAGCAAGCAATCGCAGACGATGGGCGACCAGAAACAGGCGAGCACGCTCACGCTCGACCAGCGGATCTCGCTGCTCCTGGTCGCGCGCGGCGCCGACTCCCTCCGCTTCCGGACGGTGCTCGATGACTACACGCTGAGCGCCGATCTCCCGATCCAGCTCCCCGATGTCGCGCCGCTCAAGGGGACGACGGTCGAAGGGGTGATGACCGCCGCGGGCCGCGTGGCGCATTTCACGCGCCGCTCGTCGGCCGCTTCCGGCGCCGAGGTCCAGACGCTCGCGGACAACATGTCGCGTTTCCTGATCGCGCTCGCGCCGACCGGGGTCAACAAGAAGTCGTGGACCGACACGACGACGATCCATGATACCCACGATGGCGCCGACCTCATCGAGCGCACCATCACGGTCACCACCGTGGATGGCGACACCGTGGTCGCCGGCGTGCACGCTTGGCGCGTGCGGCGGCAGATCGCCGTGACGCGGCGCGGGACGACGATCGAGGCCGGACAGCCGCTCCAGACCACTGGGGAGCAGAACGGGAGCGGCACCTTCTGCGTGAGCGTGAAGGGCGTGTATCTGGGGGCGAGGACGACCAGCACCGGCGCCAACAGCATCACCCTGCCGGACGGGCGTACCGTCACGATCGATCAGAGCGCGGTCTCCACGATCGGGCTCCTCCCGTAGCGCGTTCGTCCTAGTCGTCGCCGCGCAGGCCCCGCGTGCGCTTCCGCTCGGCGCGCCGCCGCTTCGCGCGCAGCCGCTCCTCCACCGAAGCGCGGGTGGGGCGCGTCGCCACCCGGCGTTTGGGCACCGCCAGCGCGCGCCGCACCAGCTCCGCCAGCCGCGCCGCCGCGGCGTCGCGATTCTGCCGCTGGCTCCGCCGCGCCGAGCTCACCACCCGGAGGCAGCCCTCCGCATCGAGCCGCGAGGCGAGCTTCGCCATCACGCGCTCGCGCTCGCCGTCGCTCAAGGCGCGCGAATCACGCACGCACCAGACGAGCTCGATCCGCGTGCTCGAGGTGTTCACGTGCTGCCCCCCGGCGCCACCGGCGCGGGATGCGCGCACGGTGAGCTCGGCGCGCGGGATCGCGACCGCGTCGGTCACGCGGAGCGCCTTGCTCACGCGCGCTTCGCCCGCCTCGCGCGCTTGCCCTTCGGCGGCGGCGAAACGGCCGGCGAGCGCATCACGCGCAGCGCCGCGACGCGCTTCCGGTCCATCGCCACCACCTCCAGCTCGCCCCCCGGGTACGGCACCCGGTCGCCGATGCGCGGCACGCGGCCGAGCTTCGTGAACACGTAGCCGCCGAGCGTCGTCCAGCTCCCCTCGGGGATCTCCACCTTGTGGTCCTGCCGCACGTCGATCAGCGAGAGCGCGCCCTGCAGCTCGAGCACGCCGTCGCTCGTCGCCGAGTCCTTCACCGCGGCGTCGTACTCGTCGGCGATGTCGCCGATCAGCTCTTCGACCAGATCCTCGAGCGTGAGCAACCCCTGCATCCCGCCGTGCTCGTCGAGCACGATCGCCATGTGCGCGCGCGTCTTGCGCAGCTCGTTGAGCACGAGCTCGGCCGGCCGCCCTTCGGGCACGAAGAGCGCCGGCCGCAGATGATCCTTCAGGATGAAGGGGGTGGAGCGGTCCCGCATCCAGAGATCCTTCGCGAGGAAGATCCCCGCCACGTCGTCGGGCGACTCGTCGTGCACCGGATAGCGCGAGTACCCCTCGGTGCGGAGCGTCTCCCACAGCTCGTCCTCGGTGGCGCCGATCCACACCGACACCACCTTGGTGCGCGGGTGCATCACATCCCGCGCCTTCTTCTTCTGGAAGACGAACACGCCCTGCAGCACTTCGCGGTCGGTCTCGCTGAACGTCCCCTCGT
>JAYUMO010000065.1:0-2723 GCA_043762555.1 Gemmatimonadaceae bacterium
GAGGACGGCGTCCTCCCGCGCTGGCTGTCGAGCGTGCATCCCGCGTACCGCACACCGTGGTTGGCGATCGGCACGCACGTGGTGCTCGCCTTCGCGCTCGCGGTCACCGGGCAGTACGAGCACCTGATCGTGAAGGCGAACGTGGCGATCCTCGTGATGTACGGCATCGTCGTCGCCGGCGTCCTCATGTTGCGCCGGCGCGATGTCCGCGCCGGTGGCGAGCCGTTCGTCGTTCCGGGCGGCGCCCTGATCCCGCTGTCGGCGATCGGCGTGCTCGGCTACTTGGTCTATCAATCGACGGTCGACGAGTGGATCGTCACGTTGATCGCGCTCGTGCTCGCCAGTGTGATCTACGCCTTCTCACTCCTCATGCGCTCGCGGAAGTCGCCCGCCGGATGATCGACCCGCTGCTCGCCTTCCGCCCGGAGTTCCCGATCCTGGCACGGACGAACTATCTCGTCTCGAACTCCCTCGGGGCGATGCCGCGATCGGCCGCCGATCGGATGGCGGAATACGCGCGCGTGTGGAGTGAACGCGGCGTGCGCGCGTGGGCCGATGGCTGGTGGAACATGCCGGTGAGTGTGGGCGACGAGATCGCGCCGCTCATCGGCGCGTGGGCCGGCGAGGTGGCGATGCTCCCCAACGTGAGTCTCGCGCACGCGGTGGTGCTCTCGGCGCTCGAATTCCGGCCGCCGCGCGACACGATCGTCATGACCGGGCTGGATTTCCCCAGCGTCCGCTACGTCGTGGACGCCCTCGCGCCGCGCCTCGGCGCCCGGGTGGTCGTGGTGCCGAGCGAGGATGGCATTGGCATCGATCCCGAACAGCTGCTCGCGGCGATCGACGAGCGCACCCGCCTCGTGGCGGTGTCGCATGTCCTCTTCCGCTCGGCGTACATCCTGGACGCCGACGCGATCGTGAGGCACGCGCACGCGGTAGGCGCGCTGGTGGCGCTCGACGCGTTCCACTCGGTGGGCGTGATGCCGGTGGATGTGCGGCGGAACGGCGTGGACTTCCTGATGGGGGGCGTGCTCAAGTGGCTCTGCGGCGGGCCGGGCGGCGCGTTCCTGTACGCGGCACCGGCGGTGCGCGACACGCTCGCGCCCACGCTCACCGGCTGGCAGGCGCACGCGCGCCCCTTCGCTTTCGAGCCGGACTTTGAATACGCCGCCGGTGCCTGGCGCTGGTTGAACGGCACCCCGGTCATCCCCGCGCTCTACGCGGCGGCCGAGGGACCGAAGCTCGTGCGCCGCGCCGGGATCGAGCGGGTGCGCGCGAAGAGCGTGCGTCAGACAGCCCGGCTCCTCGCCCTGGCCGATGCGCGCGGCTACGAGGCGCGTGCGCCGCGTCAGGCGGAGCGCCGCGGCGGCACGGTGGCGCTCCGCGTGCCCCACGCCTACGAAGTGAGCCAGGCGCTGCTCGCGCGCGATATCCTGGTGGACTATCGGCCCGACGCGGGGATCCGCATGGCGCCGCACTTCTACACGCACGACGACGAGATCGACGCCGCGGTGGCCGCGATCGACGAGATCCTCGAGCGGGAAGAGTGGCGCCGCTTCGCCGGCGCCCGCGGCGTCGTCACCTGAGCGTCTTGTAGCGCTCGCGGCGACGGCGTAACTTCGTGCCGACCCTAGCCTGAGCGGACATGCCGACTCCTCCCAAGAAACTGCGCAAGAAGTACGAGAACGTGAGCTTCCCCGGGGTGGTCCTGCGCTTCGAGGACGGCCACGAGATCGAGATCAAGAAGGGGCAGGGGAAGACCTTCGACTGCTACTCCGGTGAGCACATTAAGGTGCTCGCGATCTACGATCCGACGTCGAAGGAGCGGGAGCTGGTGGAAACGCGGAATGCGGGGGCGTTCCAGGATGCGTGAACTGCCGGTCTTGGCCTCGGCCTCGGCATCGGTGACTGCAGCGGCGGGGTGCCGGCTACGAGCAGCGTAGCGCGAGCGGGCGGGGTCTTGGCGCTGGCGGTGCTCTTCGCGAGCGCCGCTTCAGCGCAACGCGTGGATACGGCGCGGCTGCATCGGACGCTCGATTCGCTCGCGGCGGCGCACCACGGCGTGGTCGGGTACGCCGTGAGGGACCTCGACGGCGGGGCGCGCATCGCGCTGCGCGGGGACGAGGCGTTCCCGACCGCCAGCCTGATCAAGGTCGCGGTGCTCGTGACGCTCTACGATCTCGTGGAGCGCGGGCAGATCGCGCTCGACGACCCGCTCACCTTGCTCACGATCGACAAAGTAGGCGGGAGCGGGGTGCTCTTCAACTTGCACCCCGGGCTCACGCTCAGCGTGCGGGACGCGGCGCAGCTCATGATCCAGCTGAGCGACAACACGGCCGCCAATCTCCTCCTCGAGAAGATCAGCATCGGGCGGATCACGTCGAAGATGGATTCCCTCGGCCTGCACGGGACGCGGGTGCATCACCTATCGATGCTGCGCGCCTATACGAGCATCGCGCGCGACAGCTCGGAGAAATACGGGCTCGGGAAGACCACGCCCAACGAGATGGCGCAGCTCTACGCGCTCCTGGCCCAGGGGCGCGCGGTGAACCCGCGGGCCGATTCCGCCATGCTCGGCATCCTCGAGACCAATGGCGACAGCCAGATGCTCGTGCGCTGGCTCACCGGCGTCCGCGTGGCGCACAAGACCGGGTCGGACGACGACGTGCGCACGGATTGCGGGCTGTTCTATCTGCGGACGCGCGTGGTGATGTGTGTTCTCA